>CAYGPI010000008.1:0-49952 GCA_964351745.1 uncultured Francisellaceae bacterium | reverse complement strand
ATAACATGCCTGCTCTTGACTTGTATAAGAGGTATTTGGGTGAATACGCTAAAGAATTGCCTAGTAGTGCTTTAAGGTTCCCTTTAAAGATTTCGGGAGAGGGCGTGAATGGCAATGAACTAGTCAGAACGATTCTAGGGATTAACGAAGAAGAGAAGAGTCTAACTTTTGCAGGTAATATTCCAGAAGGTTGCCAGGCTCAGCTTATGATGGCTAGTTATGAAGATCTTGTGGAGGGTGCACAACTTGCAGCTGAGCAATGTGTTGCTCTCAATCATCATCCTGCATCTGAATTAGCTATTCTCATTAGTTGTGTGGGCAGGAAAATATTATTGCAACAGCACGTGGACGACGAAGTGGAAGTTGTCCGTCAAGCTTTAGGCAAGTCTATTTGTATGACAGGTTTCTATTCTTATGGTGAAATTAGTCCAGCTTTACCTAGTCAAGTTGTTTTGCACAATCAAACAATGACGATTACGACATTCTTTGAAGGCTCTTAACGGTAATTATATGCATCGACTACTGACTAGACAGATAAGGAAATATTTAAAGAAAGAAGGCGTTAGTGAGTTTGGGATTTCATTTATTGAAGCTGTGGATGCTGCTTATAAGCAAGCCGAATCAGATAGGAAGCTTCTTGAGCACTCTGTGAATTTAGCTGGGCAAGAGCTTTTGGAGCGTAATAGAATGCTTCAAAACAGAATTAAGCAGCATGAAAAAACTCAAAAAAATTTGGAGACGACTCTGTCAATGCTCCAGTCTACATTAGAATCGCTAGCGGAAGGTGTTCTTATTATCAACTTAAATCGAAGGCCTGTTTTCCATAATAAGCAACTCAATGAGGCATGGGGGTTAGGCTCCGATGATGAGAATATCGAGTTAATGACCAGTGATATGATTTATGAGAAAATTGAAGAAAAACTCGTTTTACCAGATTATTTTAAAATGCAACGTGTTCGGATCGATTATGTCCACGAAAAATTTTCAATGACTCATGAAACTCATGATGGTCAAGTCATCGAGTGTGAAGGTCGCTTTCATCAAGATATTGGTTACATCTGGTGTTTCAGAAATGTCACTAAGCAATTTAGATACGAAGAAAAGCTTCAGTATCAGGCGTACCATGACTCATTAACAGGATTACCTAATCGATTTTTGTTACTTGATAGAATTAGTCAAGGCATTGTTAGATCAAAAAGGTATCATACGAAATTAGCATTGCTATTTTTCGATTTGGATTCATTTAAAAAAATCAACGATAACCTGGGGCATGATACTGGTGATCAAGTTTTGTTAGAAGTTTCAAAAAGAATGACAGGCGTGATTCGAAGGGAAGATACGTTAGCTAGGCTTGGAGGGGATGAGTTTGTGTTGTTGTGTGAACTTAAACAAGACTCACTCAGTGTTGAGACACTTGTTACAAAAATCATTAAACTTTTTGACAAACCATTTCTTTTAGAGCGACAGCTTTACTTGACAACCAGCCTTGGCATAGCTATTTACCCAAAGGATGGAGATAATCCAACTACTTTGCTTAAACATGCAGATATCGCCATGTATCAAGCAAAAAGTGAGGGGCAAAATGTTGCAAAATTCTTTGTTCCTGAATTTGAACATATCACTTCGGAAACATTTCAAATAGAGAGTCATCTTAGACAAGCCGTTAATGAGCAAAGATTAGAGGTTCATTACCAACCCAAATTTGATTTGTCGAATGGTCGACTAGTCGGCTTTGAAGCCCTTTTAAGATGGCCGCAATCAAAAGAACTGACACTGCCAAGTCAGTTTATTCCTGTGGCGGAGCAGTCAGGGTTGATGCCTGCCATCGGCATTTTTGTGATCCATGAGGTTTGTGCTCAAATAAGTCAATTGCGATCATTGGGGCATCAGGACGTTGATATAAGTATTAACTTATCTGCAAGTCAGTTGTTATGCAAGGGAACCTTTGAAGCCGTCATCGAACAAATAAGAAGCAATGGTATACCAGCTAGTTCCTTGGTGATTGAAGTGACAGAAAACATCATATTTGATCAAGTTGAACATTGCTTGCGCCTTTTGCATCAATTTAAATCAAAAGGTATCAAGATTCATCTGGATGATTTTGGAACAGGTTATTCAAGCTTGAATTATCTAAAGATACTGCCTTTAGATGCTATCAAAATTGATAGAGAAATTATAAAGGATATTCACTCGAGTGATCAGGATCTTGCTATTGTGAAAACAATGATAGCGTTAGGGCATGCACTAGGTTTGAAGATTATTGCAGAAGGTGTCGAAAGAATTGAGCAGTTGGACATTTTGCAAAAATGTCAGTGTGATGCTGCCCAAGGGTTCTTGCTTGGTAAGCCAGCACGGATGTTAAATATAGATGCGCTTGGCAAAGATCATGAGGTTGTCATGCCAGATATACCTAATTCCCTCATTAAAAAAAGTCGTTGAAATATTCTAGATCTATGCCCTTGTTAATTAAAACTAGCTTTTTGTAAAGATTGCTGTTTTCTTATCAACTCGATCATCGATTAGCTCATTTGAAGTGTCTGATATGTTTTCTTTTTCATGATCTTCAAGTGCCAATGTTGAAAAATCTAAAATTTTCTTTTCGAGGCCGAGTTGTTTAATTTTCCTACCTGTTCTTGAGAAAAGGATGGTCGGCGCTAGCGCTTTATCTTTAGGGGAAACCGGCATAGAGCTTCGAATTTTGTTTAATTTAGCTTCAATTTGACACAGTCCTTTTAAGTCTTTCTCAATGCGAAGTAGGTGTGCTTGATTGTTTTGATTAATGCTCATAGAGCTCCAATCAGTTATTGTGAACTTAAAGTTTGGAAAGGAACCACGCCATAAAACGTTGCGGCATGCAACATCGTTATGAGTGATATTGAGGTCGTGAAGGCTATAAACTATTTGACTCAGTTCTTGGAGACATTTTTTAATGGTTGAGGTTGTAAAAGAGACCTCTGAGAAATCCTCAAGACTGCCATGATATTTTTTCATACAGTAGACGACATTTGTTCTCCATAGTCGACTATCGGCACTAGCAAGTATGAGCTTTGTACGAGATCGAATCTTTTTTTTAGGTAGGCTTGGGTTGATGAGCTGTCCTAGATTAGCATGGCAGCCAACAAAAGTAGGGATGTCTAGCTGGTTAGACAGTTTCTTGCTTCTAATTTTGCTACGTAAAAGTTCAATTTTGCTAGCTGTTTTTAATGAGGTGACCAATAGAATTGTGCTATCACTATTATCTAAGGCGATTGAGTGTCGACCAACACCAATGATCTCTCTTTGGCTTGTGGGGATGCTTGGTAGACGATTTGCCTTTTGCTTTAACTTAGCCGCTAGTTTGATAATGTGAGTTTTTGGCATTTAATTTACTGACATGGGAGATTGAAAGAATTCTAACGAAATATAGTGAGCCAGTCCACGGATTCATTTAACTTACTTTCTGTTTCTCTTGCATGTTGTTTGTCGTACTTTATCTTATATGTATTAAACTGCCTATTTAAAGGCATGGTATGAAACAAGAGCTAGCTCTAGAAGTCAGAGATTTAAGAAAATCATTTGGCAAACTGCAAGCGGTAAAGGGTATTAGCTTTCAAATCACGCCTAATCAGTGTTTTGGATTACTTGGCCCAAACGGAGCGGGCAAGACAACCACTGTTGAGTTGTTAGAAGGTCTTATTTCGCCTGATTCAGGTGAAATACTTTACTATGGGGAGTGTAAAGCTCCTGGTAGCCGTCACGATACAGGGATACAGTTTCAGAGCACGACATTACAAGATTTTTTAACAGTCCGCGAAAACATAGAGATGTTTTCAAGTTTTTATTCTAAGCACTTACCCTTTGATGAGCTGATTGAAATTTGCTCTCTGGAAGGTTTTCTTAACCAAGATGTTAGAAAGTTATCTGGAGGCCAGAGACAACGTGTCGCCCTTGCACTTGCTTTAATCAATGATCCCAAGCTCATATTCTTAGATGAGCCGACTATGGGGTTAGATCCCCAAGCACGTCGAAATTTTTGGGAATTAATCGAAAGAATCAAGCATCAAGAAAAGACAATTATTTTAACGACACATTATATGGATGAAGCTTATACTTTGTGCGATGAGGTGCTTATTATGGATAAAGGTGAGATCATCATACAAGGAAAGCCTCATACTTTAGTGGCCTCTCACTTTGATGGTTTTCAGATTAATATTCCTGTCAGATCTTTTCCTGATCTCACTGTTTTGAATTCAATCGGATTATCGCACACTGTACTTGCCGATATCGTCACAATTAAAAGTAATGATATTAATCAGTCTCTTGCTCTATTAGTTGCTTCTAAGGTCGCTTTAGATGATATGGTCATTCGTAAGCCTACATTGGAAGATTTGTTTATTGACCTAACTGGTCATTCACTAAGAGATTAAACTTTAAATACATCATAGATCTAGGTGATACCATTTTATGAAAAGAATTTTAGCTTTGCTAAAGGCGCGCAACCTGGAGTTTATCCGAGATAAAGGGGCTTTGTCTTGGAACTTTCTTTTCCCTGTGCTCATCATTATTGGGATAAGTTTTGCTTTTAATGGTGATAGGCCACTTTTTCAGATTGGCTATTTTGGAGATGAGTTGACCTTAAAATCAGAGTTTAGTGATATACACCAGTGGCCTGATATCCAATTAATCAAGGTTGATGATTTTGATAAGGCACTGCTTAAACTTGAGCAGCATCAATACCATTTACTTCTTAATTTGTCAGATAAGCCAAGTTACTGGGTGAATCATCTGTCAACCCAGGGGCGGTTTCTTGATAGCCTCTTAGATGGGAAGACATCCTTGGTTAGAAATGAGCTTAGTGTAAAAAAATTGCGTTACGTTGATTGGTTATTGCCTGGGATTCTCGCCATTAATATGATGTATGGAGCATTATATGGGGTAGGATATGTTATTGTTAGGTATAGAAAAAACGGCTACCTGAAGCGTCTACAAGCTACCCCACTTACTTCTTTTGAGTTTCTGACTGCACAGCTACTCTCTAGGTTAATTATCTCGCAGCTAGTTGTAAGCTTATTGTTTGCTGGTTGCTCTTTTGTATTAAATTTAGGGTTTCATGCAAATCTGTGGCTTCTATTTCTCTTATCTGTGTTTGGTGCTTTTGCTTTAAGCAGCCTAGGGCTAGTCTTATGCTCTAGAGTGATGAGTGAAGAACTATCCCGTGGCCTACTTGAAGTGGCTGCTTGGCCAATGTTGTTGCTTAGTCAAGCCTGGTTTTCAATGGATCAGGCTCACCCAATACTCCAAGCTATTTCAAAACTGCTTCCTTTAACTTATATTATTGATGGCTGGCGCGATGTATTGTATTACGGAGCTACATTTTCTGATATTAAGGACAACCTCATATATTTGGCCATGATAGGATTTGCTTGTCTACTTATAGGTTCAAAGCTATTCAAATGGCATGGGTCACAGTAGATTTTAAGTCAGTCGTAGCCTTTTACTAAGGAATATGGTTTAATGCCCTGTTTTATATAGTAATTTATTCAACTTTTTTGGAGTGGTTTTGAGCGATAAACGACGCATATTAGGCTTTTTTGCCTTAGCTATGATCAATGTTGCAGCAATCACATCTCTTAGAAATATTTCTATTATTGTAGAATATGGCTTCGCTTGTGTTTTTTACTATTTACTAGCTGCCTTATTATTTTTTATTCCAACGGCATTAATTTGTGCTGAGCTAGCAACAGGATGGCCTAAATCAGGCGGCGTGTATCGCTGGGTATCTGATGCTTTTGGTGAGGCAACAGGTTTTGTCGCTATTTGGTTTGCTTGGATGCTAAGTGTTGCCTGGTTTCCCACAGTTTTAGTTTTTACGGCTAGCGCCCTTGCCTATATAGTTCAACCAGAACTTATTAATCATAGTGGCTATATGATTGGTGTCACCTTGTCTATTTTTTGGGCTGCCACTTTGATTAATTTCGCTGGCATGAAAACATCAAGCTGGATAAGCAGCATGGGAGTCATTTTAGGAACTCTTATTCCAGGGGTTTTCATTATTGCATTAGGTATGATTTGGTGGGGCTTAGGTAAAGATCTTCAGATTTCTATGACCTTTGAAACTGCCATCCCAAAACTAGAGCTTAATAGCATGGTCTTTTTTGCGGGCGTTATTTTAAGCCTTGCAGGCATGGAAATGTCAGCCTTTCATGCGAGAGAAGCCCGGCACCCCAAAAAGACGTATCCTATTTCAATTTTTATCTCTGCCGTCATCATCTTAGTCATATATATTCTGGGCTCTTTAAGTATTGCTTTTGTCGTGCCAGCTCAAAATGTGAGTTTGTTCGCGGGGCTTATGCAGGCCTTTACTGAATTTTTTAATGCCTTTAACTTAAAATGGATGATGCCTATTTTGGCTTTTTTGGCATTTGTTGGCTCATTAGCGGGTATTAACACCTGGATTATTGGCCCAGCCAAAGGCATTTTAGCTTCTGCTCAGCATGGCTTTTTACCACCATGGATGCAGACTGTTAATAAACATGGAGCTCCAGTAGGGACTTTGCTGGTACAAGCTGTTTTAGTATCGGCGCTTTCGCTTGTTTTCTACTTTATGCCTAATATCAACACAGCATTTTGGATAATTACTGCACTCACGACCCAATTTGCCATGGTGATGTACCTGCTTATCTTCCTCTCTGGGATAAGGCTGCGTTATAAATATCCTCATGTTGAGCGAAGCTATCGTGTTCCTGGTGGAAATATTGGCATGTGGCTGATTGCTGGGGTTGGTGCTGTCACTTCTATTTTTGCCTTCTTCATTTGTTTTGTGCCTCCTTCAAAGCTGGATATAGGAAGTCTCGTTCGCTACGAAGGATTTATTTTTGTCGGTTTGATTTTGTTAAGTTTGCCACCCCTATTTTTCATACTTTTTAAAAAGCCGCATTGGAAAAAACTGATGGCTGAGCACTTAGTGAGCGATTGATTGCAAACTTAAGTTTTGTAACTTAATTGTGTGCAAGTGAGGGTTATGACTGCCATTGATGATTGTATTCTAAGTTACAAATGGCTTTTTTTATCCTCGTTGCTAATTCTGAAAATCTCTGTAAAGAGTTTTCATTCATTGTTTGAACCAAAGCGCTGCCAACCACCACGCCATCTGAAAAACTTGCAACACTTTGAGCCTGCTCACCATTAGATATGCCAAAGCCAACAACAACGGGCAGGTTAGGTAAGAGAGACTTGATTTTAGCTACCTGGCCTTCTAAGTGACACTCAAGTTTTTTTTGAGCTCCTGTGGTGCCAAGTCTAGAGATGTAATACACAAATGCGGGATCTATGACTGCGTATGACTTTAGTCTCTCAGGATCACTTGTCGGAGAGGCTAGCAGTATAATCTCAAGTCTCTGTTTGAGAATGTTGCACTCTGATTGATACATATGTGCTGGCAAGTCCACCACTAACAGTCCTTGAACGCCACATTCAATAGCTCTGCTTGTCAATAACTCAAGCCCCATCGCTAGAATAGGGTTGAAGTAACTAAACAGAATAATTGGAACTCTTAACCCTTGATTTCTTGCTATTTCAATGGTGCTTAATACCTTATCCAAAGTTGTGCCATGCTTTAAAGCGTGCGTGCAAGCTACTAGATTGGTTGGGCCATCAGCGATTGGATCTGAGAAGGGTGCGCCTACTTCTATCATGTCAGCACCTTTCTCTTGTAGAACTAACAAAGCTTTAATGGTAGTTTCTAAATCAGGGTATCCAGCCATAATAAAGGGAATGAATAATGGTTTGTTTTTAAACGTTGCTCTAATCATAATTGCTCTCCAATCTTTGCTTGAGTAGTTCTATATCTTTGTCACCTCTACCAGATAGTCCAATGAGTATGATTTTGTCTTTCGAAAGTTTTGCCGCCAATTGAATGGCATAAGCTATGGCGTGAGCGCTTTCAAGAGCAGGAATGATGCCTTCGAGTTTTGATAAAAGAAGGGCTGCATCTAATGCTTGTTCATCATGAACATGAGTATAGTTTGCTCTGTTTGATTCATATAAAAAACAGTGTTGCGGGCCAACGCCTGGGTAGTCAAGTCCAGCACTAATACTATGAGTTGGTAGGATTTGACCGTCTCCATCTTGCAACATATAGGTTTTCATACCCTGCAAGACGCCAGGTTTGCCGCCGAAAAATTTTGCTGCATGTCTTTGAGTAGCGACACCTTGTCCCCCTGCCTCTACACCTGTCATGCTCACACATGCATCGCTCAGAAAGGTACTGAATAAGCCTATAGCATTGCTGCCGCCACCGACACAGGCGATAAGATGATCTGGTAGTCTATTGCATAAATCTTGAACTTGGATCTTTGCCTCGTCCCCAATGACAGACTGGAAATGCTTGACGATGGTTGGGTAGGGATGAGGCCCTACTACTGAACCAATGACATAGTAGGTATTCTCAAGATGAACTACCCAATCTCGCATGGCTTGACTGGTAGCATCTTTTAATGTTTTGCTACCCGTGTGAACAGCTTTGACTGTTGCGCCAAGCAACTGCATTCGGGTGACATTTAAAGCTTGGCGAGCCATATCTTTTTCACCCATATACACAGTACATTGAAGCCCAAGCAAGCTTGCAGCAGTCGCTGTTGCCACCCCATGTTGACCAGCGCCAGTTTCAGCAAAGATATGAGTCTTACCCATTTTTTTCGCTAAAAGGACTTGCCCAAGGGTATTATTAATTTTATGCGCTCCGGTGTGAGCTAAATCCTCTCTTTTGAAATAGATTTTAGCTCCCCCTAAATGTTCACTTAATCTTTGAGCATAATAAAGTGGCGTCGGGCGTCCAACAAAATCTCTTAGCAGGCTCCGCAACTCAATGTTAAATGCTTCACATTCTAAGGCTTCAATAAAAGCTTTCTCAAGCTCTCTTAGAGGCCCAATCAGAGTTTCAGGTGCATAGCAGCCACCAAAGCCACCAAACTCAGTATTCAACTTAAACATGATAAGACGCCTCTATAAATTTTTTCACTTTGTTTTGGCATATGATCTGTTGGTTATTCTCTATGCCGCTGGCAACATCTACTGCAAAAGGCTGAATATTCCTGATAGCCTTAGCCACGTTCTTATCCGTAAGGCCACCAGCTAAAATTAAATTGCCACGTTTCGCTAAGGTACAGGCTACTTCTGAGTTTGCTTGGATCCCTGTGCCACCGTAAACATCCTTTTTAAGTTTGGGGGCATCAAGAAGGATGTAAGCATAGCCAGTGAGATCGTTTTCATGGGGTATGTCTTGGATGTCATCTATCTGAAGGCTTAAAATCAATTTTTCCTTTAAGGGGGAGTTATTTAGTGGATGATAGATCTGTATATAATCTAATCCAATATCATCGAGCATCGATTGTAAATCATTCGGGTTATCATCTATGATGATGCCAACTTTGATGATATCTGATCCTAATGAAGTAATAATTTTCTTCGCCTTCTCAGTCGTGATAAAACGGTGAGAGTTTTTGTAAAAATTAAACCCTATTGCGAAAGCCCCATATTTAACAGCAATCCTAGCTTGGTTTAAAGTTCTAATCCCGCAAATTTTAACATGCATGGTCACTCTCCATGGTTAAGGCTCTCAAAGCCAGGCCTGGGTGACGATGTGCCATACATGCAGTTCCAATCAAGAATCCATCATAACCAAGCTTAGTTAATGCCTGTATGTGTGATTTTGAACTAATCCCGCTTTCACTGATGACATTTATCTTCTTAGGGATATGGTTGATTAAGTTTTTAGAAACTTCCAAACTTGTAGAAAACGTTGATAAGTCACGATTGTTGATACCTATTAGTGTTGGACATAACGTCAGAGCTTGATTAAGTTGCTCTAGAGTATGGACTTCAATCAACACCGTTAATTTTTTAGATGTGGCGTACTGATACAAATCCACTAACAACTCAAATTCAATAAACCCTGCAATCAACAAGATAGCGCTTGCACCAATATCCTGCGCTAAATCAACTTGTTTGTGGCAGATAATGAAATCTTTCATCAAGATAGGGCAGTCAGGAAACGCTTGTCTAATTCTTCTTATGTAGTCTAGTTTGCCTGAAAAGTAATCTGGCTCTGTGAGAACAGATAGCGCATGAGCACCATTATCAAAATATGATTGTGCAATCGATATAACGTCATCATTGCCAGGATATATTCTTCCTCGTGAAGGCGATGAGAACTTTATTTCTGCTATGAAATATGGCCTTTGATTATCTAATGAAGGAATAAAGTTAAGGGGCTCAAGTTGTGGTGATTGAGTCAACTCTATATTTTCAAGCCTTTTGGGGATATTCGATCGGATATTTTCAAGTATTCTATTCATGGATCATTTCCTTAGACATTTCTTTGATTAATATCATGGGGCGTCGACTTTCTATCATCTTTTTAGCTAGTATGAATCCTTCAAGCGCATTGTCGACGCATCCAGCGACAAGAAGACCAAAAGCACTGTTAAGAGCGATGATATCTCTTTTTGCTCCTTTTACTTTAGAATCAAAGACGTCTAAGATAATTTGAGCGCTTTGTTTGACCCCAGAGCATTGAAACTCACTTAAAGTGTAAGTTTCATCTATAAAATCCTTTGGGTTGATAGTGAGATGTTGTAGCTCTCCATGTTTGATCATGATAGCTTTAGTTGGCGAGCATACGCTTATTTCATCTAGCCCGTCTATTGACGACAGAGCCAATCCTAGGTGTACGCCGTTAGCCTGAAGGACCTTGGCAACAGGTTCAATTAACGACTGATGATAAACGCCTATCAATCGTTTGTAAGGTTGAGTTGGGTTAGTCAGTGGCCCCAAGATATTTAAAATGGTTCGACACTTGAGGTCTTGCCGGACAAGACCTAGTCTCTTAAAGTATGGGTTGCATCGAGGAGCAGGAAGGTAAGCAAAATGATATTGTTTTAATCTAAGTGTTAATTCAGCAGTGTTGCATGAATAAGGAATGCCCAGCTCACGAATCACATCAGAGGCTCCACTGTCACTACTGACACTGCTACCCCCATGTTTGATAACAGGCATATTCGCACTGGCAACCACTAAACTTGAAGCGGTTGTTATATTAAAAGTGCCCATGCCATCGCCACCTGTGCCAACCATATCAATACCATTTTGAACTTCGAAAGGCGTAGCAAATTGTAAGATGGCTTTTTGGGCTCCTAGCAGCTCTTGAACCGTTGGAGGTCTTAAATTAAATGCTTTAATAAAGAGCTTTTGCTCATGAAGAGGAGCATCCACTAGCTTTCTAAAACTAGAATAACTTTGCTCTTCAGTTAATGTCCTATTGTTTTTAAGCTTATCAATATAAAGCTGAATAGTTTTCATGTTAGGTTACCTTTGTAAGCATATTAAACTTAGGATCAAGATATGTTTTGCTATGAATGATATGAGCCATTTTATTGGCTACAGTGTGTATGTCATGCTTGTTTATGAAGAAGGGGTGAACACTGAATCTCATGGCGCCAGGATCTCTATAATCACAGATGACACCAGTTACGTTTAAAGCTCTTACAATTTTCAAACCATCTTGATGAATAAATGTGACATGACCACCACGCGCTTTGGGACTGGATGGAGATAAGCATTCAAGTTGGGGCACAAGCGCATGAGCGATTTCAATGAGTTTAGAGCTATAGTCTAAACTCAAACGCCTGATATCTTCCATGCATACATCATCATAAATTTGCAAACTGCCCTCAAGTGATTTAAGACTTAAAATGGCAGGTGTCGTACCCATAAACTTAGAAATATTGAGGCTTGTGTCAAATTTTTCAAAAAATGAGAAGGGCTGAGAGTGCCCCATCCATCCATATATAGGCGACTTTGCATAGATATGCTTACTATCAACAAACACAAAACTTGGTGAGCCTGGGCCCCCACACAAATATTTATAAGTGCATCCTACTGCAAAATCAACATTCAACTTTTTAACATCAATAGGAATCACACCAATAGAGTGTGAGAAATCGACGATCACTAAAGCGCCCATTTGGTGTGCTTTGTCAACAATAGGTTTTAAATCAATGATTTTTGAAGATCTATAATTCACATGAGTGATCAACACAACCCCTATTTGATCTGTGATGTTATCTATCAGTTGGTCAGCAGCAACAGTATTCAACTGACAAAGGGTGTCATCTCTAATGCCCTGAGCAATATATAGATCAGCTGGAAAATTATCGTCATGCGTTAAAATTTGTTGGCGTTCAGCGTTTAAAAGCAACGCGGCCTTGAGAACTTTGTATAGGTTAATACAGGTGCTGTCAGTGATGACCACCTCACTGGCTAAAGCACCAATCATTTTTGCAATTTTTGCTCCGAGCAAAAAAGGCAAACGAATCCAGTTATCTTGACTCCAGCCGGCAACGCCAAGAGTTGCCCAGGTATTAAGCCCTTGCAAAACATAGTTACTCGCATGAGTACTTATGGGGCCAAGAGAGTGTGCACACATGTAGATAGAATCATTTGATAACTGAAAGGATGAGTGTTTCATTATCTGCTCCTTAGCATCAGTAAAACGATAAGAATGAGTCCTGTTAGAATTTTTAAATCCCCAGGGGCAAGACCAGCTAATAAAACTAGGCTTTGAATATGCTGATATATCATGGCCCCGATAAATGGTGAGATTAATAAAGTCAATGTGGTTTTTTTTCCAACAATGGCTTCGCCAATCATGAGGGCTGCCAAGGCATGAATGATGAAGCCCGTGCCCATGTTTACATCAGCATAAGACTGTAGTTGAATCGTGATGCACCCTGCGAGTCCTGCGCAAGCGTTACCAATAAAGAAACCTAATTGTGTATGTGATTGAACTGATATATGAGTTCGCGAGCAGAAACTTGGATTTAACCCAACTGCGCGCAACTTTAATCCGTGTTCAGTTTTTAGGAAGGCATACAGTAAGGAGATCACCGTGGTCATAAGCATAATCATGCCAATTATTTTTAGAGAGATTGGGGATGTTTGAAGTAAAAGATCGAGATCAAATAACGCAGCGTTAGGTTTGCCAAGCATTCTTAAGTTAACACTGTAGAGCATGGTGCTTACAATGATCCCAGCTAGCAAGGAATTAATCTTAAACCTAAGATACACCGTGGCTGTGATGAGCCCTATTATTCCGCAACAAAAAGATGTTATGAGTAGGCTTAAAATACTAGAGATACCTAACATCATTAAGAGAGCACTAAGACATCCGCCAAAAGTATAGGATGCCTCCGGGGTTAAGTCAGGACAATCAAGAATTTTGAAAGGGATCATCACGCCAAAGGTAACAAGGCCTAGAATAAGGCCATGCAAGATCGTGGTTAGCAGTAAGGCGGTCATATGGCAGCCACCTTGTTTGATCTTAAGACTCTGGATTGCTTTTCCAAAAAGAGACTATAGAGCTGAGGGGCTGTCAATTTTTGTTTTTCTTGCTCGTCAAGATTCAAAACAACTTTTCCCTGATCAAGCATGATTAATCGATTGCCAAATGCAACGGCATCTTCAAAGCTATGAGTGATCATGAGGGTTGTGATATTCTGCTTTTTGATGCTTGAAGCTGTGATTTCCATCAATGTTTGATGCATACTTGGATCTAAGGCACTCGTATGCTCATCTAGGAATAATAAAGATGGGTTTGAGCGAAGTGCCATGATGGTTGCTATGGTTTGACGTTGGCCACCAGAGAGATGAGACATCGGGGTGTGGATGTATTTCTCCAACCCAATCCCAACGCTTGCTATCTCCTGATATATCTCTTTATGATAGCTTGAGATCAACTTGAAACCTTGCTTTAAGCCCATTCGTTTTTTTGATTTTGAGAGAACCATATTTTCAAGCAGAGAAAGCTCCCCAATGGTGCCTTCTTTAATATCTTGAGTGACAAATGCACTAGATGGTGTTGTGTTAACGAGACCTTCATCAATACATTCATAGCCTGCTAGACAACGAAGTAAGGTAGATTTTCCTGAGCCATTACCACCTATCATGATACAAAAATCGCCCTGTGAGATATCCAGATCAATGCCATTTAAGATCGGAATGTTTTTACCTTGAAATGTTTTTTTTAATCCTCGAGCTTTTATCATCCTAAACCGCCTTGTTTTGATAGTTGTTTGGTATCAAAATGTTAAGGCTCTGTGCCTTTTTTTTGCTGATAAATAATTGATGGTCTTGTTGTGATGGAAATATAGGTGTCAGATCTTCCATCGCTTCGTTGTTCAAAATCTTTGAGACAAGCATGGCACTGTTAGTACCTACTTGAGTGTAATCGACGGCATAACTGGCTAGCGCTAATCCGTCAAGTACAGCCTGCTCCTCGACGTTAAAGATAGGGATGTTCATCTTGTCAGCTTCATAAGTGATGGCTGCCATGGCGGGTTGAATTGGACCGCTGGTGCCAACATAAATCATATCCACTTTGTCCTTAAACAGATGCATACGAAGAGGGATATCCTTCATATGCTCAATAGGCACACTAAGAACTTCCATGTTATGCTTTGATGCAGCTGTTTCAAGCATGGTCACTAAGCTTTGATCGTTTGCTTCCGAAGTAGAATAGAGAACACCAATTTTTTTTGGATTGACGAGCAATGATTTTGCTAGTTCTATCATTAATGATAAATCTTGTTGGTCTGAAGCGCCTGTGACGTTATTGAAACTATGATCTTTGGATTTCAATAGGCCTGCTTCAACGGGATCCGTGATCACGCTAAAAACTAAGGGAATGTCGTTGATAGTGTTTTTAGCATATTGTGAAACCGGCGTTGTCAGGGTCACTATTACCGCTGGGCGATGGGTTTTTAGTTCTTGAAGCATTAAAGGAATCATATTTTGTTCAAAATTGACATGGGACTCAATAAAAGTGATGGTTTCCCCCTCGATATAACCTTGACGAGCTAATTCAGCTTTAAGCCCCTCGATTGATTTAGACAAAGATGAGTGGGCCCCATAATTGGCGATGGCTACCACGGGAAGATTGTTTTTAAAATGATGATGAAGCACAGCCGCGCCAAGAAGACACAGACAAGCAAATGCGAATACCTTTGAAAAAGACATACTAATCTCCAGGCCTAAAGCAAAATTTTAGGCAAATGAAATAAATGAGATAAAATTAGATTTAACGCGGCGTAGAATTAGGCCCAAGGCCATGGAGATATAGCGTTGTGTGTGAAAATAGATGGTCTGATTAGTTTTGAGTGTAGATAGCTAAATATTGTAAAACGAAATGGCTCTAGCAATAGATGATGATGGTGTAGGTTCATGAGACGCTCTTAAAAATGAAAAAAATGACAAGTTGGTATGGCTATTGAGTTAGCCAACGCCAGCTTTTTACAGTCATGATTTCAATGTTAAGAGTGATCATATTGAATTTTGAATAATTGATACTTTAAAAAATATACTCTATAGGGTTATTCTCTTCAGATCAAGGTATTTGTTCTTGTTCAGAAGGTTTTTTCTTTGGAATACAAAGGCAGCTTTAAGCGTGGATGACAGAAGGTCACTTACCTTGTTTAAGCTGTGGTACGTAGCACAATTAAGTCCTTTGGTTACGTGGGGACGTCTTGAATGTTTGTGAATACTGACACAGACTCTATCTTTTTTTCATGAATAGTCGGTATGAATCAAGTACATCGATAGCCTGTTCATATGGTGAAATTTGTTTAGTGGATCCCGTCTTTGTGAGGAAGTGATTGTAAAAAGTGAGTAAGTCTTTATGGCCTTTAGTTTTTGTTTTGGCACTGGGATTTTGACTTTTCTTTAATATACGACACGCCAGTTTTGTTATGGTAATTTTGTTAACCTTGGCTTTTTTGCCAAAATATCGGTTTAGTAATTCAAGGGCTTTCATTCTTGATTGTCTAGTTTGATTTTGAATAGCTTGGCTGATGGGGCTGTTTCTTACTAGCTCGATACTCTCATCATAAAGTCTTTTCATTTGAGAAAAGAAGATCTTCCCACTTCTATAAGGTAACTTTTCGCATTCATAGACTTCATAACCATGAGCCCCATACCAGCTCTTTCTGTCTTTTTTGGTTAGTGGCCTTAGCAAACGAAGCGGGATTTCACCTGATTTAGCATCATCGAGTAAGAGAATAGATGGGATTTTTAACACATCGGTAAATTGATGGAGTAGTGTTAGAACGTTTGTGCCACTCAAAGTATTGCATTTAGTGATATAGACAAGTTCTGCAAAACTGCCATCTTGTGAGACTCTAAGCTGCATCACGATGTCACTATCAAGCATTTGAGCGTCTTTATAAAATGAGAAAAGAATAAAGTTATTATCTAGTGATAAGTGCTCTGTGAGAGCTGTATCCTCTTTAAAAATATTGGAGTGAAATTTGTTTGTTTTTGTAAAAGCTATCAGTATCGATTCGGCTTTATAGTCAAGCCACAATTTATGGTAGTTATCAGCACATTGTGTGAAAATTGTTTTTAAGGCATCAAGTTTGCAATGAAATCCATTGGCCTTTTTGACAGGTTTCAGAGATTTTTCAAATTGTGAAAATTGTTCAATCCAAGTGACATCTTCAGCAAGAGTGTGCGTTGTGGGAGCGGCTGGTGAGGCATTTATCCCTATGGATTTTTCACCTACGGCCGTTGTCTTTGCTGGGTTTTTATGAAGCATTAGCGAGCATCGATGCATTTTGGGTACTAGAATATAGCACAGATGTGAATCATGGTCAATTTTCTAACTTTAAATGACGATTCGTCAATACCAGCATGATTGCTCATCATTCCATGAGGCTAAATATACGTTTTTAGTCAAAAGATATCCATAAAGGTGCTGGTACACTTATTTTTTCATTATTTGACTACTTGGTGATCTCCAAATATGTTAGAATTTTAACTAAGTTTGGTGGTGGGACTCCTATTTATATTAGGAGCAAGCTAATCTCGTTGGGGAAGCATTGTATGCCAGGCGGTATCGAAACAGTAGAAGTAGAGGCAATGAAACTTGATCATGAGGCAAGGCTTCAGGAGATGTCAAAACCATCTACTCGCAGGCCCCCCATTGAAAACCTTGTGTTCGAGGGTGGTGGCGCTAAAGGTGTTGTATACGTCGGTGCAATACAAGCCTTAGAAGATAATCATGTTTTAGGTGAAGTTAAACGGGTTGGTGGCTCATCAGCAGGAAGTATCACCGCGATGTTGTTAGCTGTTGGTTATACCTCAGATGAAATCAAATACATTCTCACAGAAGTGCTAGACATGAAATCCTTGATGGATCAGCGTTGCCAGTGGGATCCAAAAGTAAAAGGACCTAAGGGGATCCCTGTTGGTATATCAACCATCATTAATGTTTTTAAACATAAAGGTGCCTTTAAGGGCGATAAATTTAGGGAGGTGATGAAAGAGCTTCTTGCCGATAAGCTAAAAAATCGCATCGAAGCCTATTTAAAAGAAAAGTATGCTGATTTATTTGAAGAAGAAAGAGCGTTTAGCAAGAAGAATAATTTTGATGAAGTGATGACTCAACGGCGTATTGATGTTTTTTTAAAAGAAAAATATGAGCAGTATCTTGATCAGCATGAAATTGATGAGCTAGGTGCTGTAACTTTCGGGCAATTGAAAAAAATTAATGATGAATTTAAGGATTATCCAAAAATAAAGGGGTTTGACTTATATGTGACAGGGACTCGACTAACGGATGGTTCACTAAAAGTCTTTTCTCATGAAACAGATGCCAACATGCCAGTCTTTGAGGGCGTTGCCATTTCTTCATGTTTCCCTGGTGGTTTTGAGCCAGTCTATTATAAGGGGCATTATTATTGTGACGGAGGCGTCGCTGACAATGCACCACTTAAAATGTTTGATAAGCCAGCATACCTGTCTCATGGGATCAATGAAGCTGGCGTTAATCCATGTACTTTAGGTTTTTTAGTAGATAGCAAAAAAGAGATTGAGCAGCGTTGGGGTGTCGATGATGGTGATTTAAATCAGCACGTTAGCTTTAAAAACTATCTAGGGCAAATTATGCATGCTTACCATAGCCGACTTGAAGAGCTTAAAGCGAAGCATGATATGAATCTCATACAAATTTATGATGTTGATATTGATACCATGCAGCTTGATATCCCAACTGAAAAAGTTTTAAGAGCGATTAAGGAAGGCGCTGATACAACGCAAGCTTACCTTGATCTTTATCATGGGCCAGACGTCGTGTATGAAGCTCAAGTCTTTGAAGACTATTACCAAAAATACTATGTTATGAGTGAAGTTCAGCTGCAGGATGCTTATCAGAACGTTGGTCATCAGTTAGCTCAATTACAAGCAACCTTAGATATTTTTAAAGAGCAGGTAGCACTCTCCGATGTCTTAAAAGAGGTTCAATTAGCCATCAATGATGCAGGATCGATGAGTCCTGAAGCTTTTAAATTTGTTGACTCTCAGAGAGAGGATTTCGAAGCGCACCTTCAAGCTCAAGAGCATTTGAAAGCAGTTGAACTTGAGATTGAGGCTATTGAGCATGATAATCAAATGACCGAAGCAGCTTTATCTCGAGAAAGAAGTCGGTGGGCAACGATTACGGGCATCTACGATTCTATGACTAGAAGGGAAGATTTCCAGGCGTTAAATAGCACCTCAGAAATCTTTCCATATGCTGAAGAATTAGAAGCCGTTAGATTAAACATTGATCGACTAGAAAAAAGACAACAAAAAATTAATGAAAAGGTTGAAGGAAAAATACTTGAGCGAAATCAAATAGTCGCTCAGCTTGAGCACATTGAGGAGAGTCGTAACGAAGAACTGCATGCTCTGTTCTTACAGGAAAAAACATTGAGTATGATTATTAAAGATGATCTCATTCAATCTTTAACAGACATGAGAGATCAATATCATGAACATTTGGATGTTTTAATTGATGTGATGGAAGCTAAAGGCCTAAGACCTCAAGATCCTCGCATGGATCCAGAAGAGCCCTTTACGAATGTTCAGCGTACAATTCCGGTCGACTATGGTGTGGATGATTCTCAAAGATCGCAAGTCAGCGAAGATTTCAATATGGCGATGTCGTTATTGGAGCTTGAAGAGCGTTTGGTGACTGGGAACTGGGGTGACTATATTGATTTTAACACTAGAGAGAATGTTAGGTATAACAATCAACATGTCCAAGTGACAGAAAATGGGACGGTTGGATTGCATCACACAGGGTTTGAAGTGAAACATGTTTTGGCTCAACCTGAAAATGAAGTTGTTGATCATAAGACTCGCACCATCACAAAAGTACATCCCATAGAAGCACAACTGCTCGTGCCAGAAGATAGCACCTTAGAAAATCCCACGGTTCAAGTGAAAGAGCTTTTTATGATTTTTCAAGATCCACTTAGAGACGCAAATCATTTAAAGTATCGCCAATTATCTGAGCATTATAAAAACCGTGAAGATAACTTTGAGAAGAATAAAGAGAAGTTTTTGAAGCATCTTAAATGGCAAATTAGACATATTAAATCACTTAAGTTAAAACCAGAGGATGCAAAAATCAATTTGACTATTTCTGGCACCGGCATGGGCGCACATGATGCGCAGCTTATGTTGCAAGCTCTGGTGGCAGCGATGCGTGATCCGCTACAGGCTGGGGATTTTGATTTTTCACAGATTGAACTGAGCGTTCAAAATTTACCAAGGGTATCAGCGCAAAAAGCTCAACAATTCAATGAAGATGTTGAAGCGCTTAAAGCGAATGAGAATGCGGTTCGTCTTAAAGTTTTCCAAATGAACCATCTGGCAGCAAAAAATCGATTTACTTCAGCTTGCTATTTTGGGGAAGAATCTCTTTTTACTCATGTTAAGCCAGAAAACATTGATATGACACTGCAGGCAAGAACAAAAAGTAACCAATATTATAAACACTGGCATCATCGCGCCGATGAGCCTAACCCTTCTATCTTTCAAAAGCTTAATAAAAAACATACATTTTTCGGAGGTGCTTGGCATCGAACGTACCTTGATGCAAAACATTTAGGAAGAAACTTTAGGCAGTGGTTAACCTATTCGTTTGCGCCAACGATTGGCAAGATTATTTTTTCACCGGTTAAGCTTAGTTTTTATATCATCAAGGGCTTAGTAAAAATTCCTTATTGGAGTGTGAAAGGTCTCGTGCGCTCAGTAAGAAGTAGGATATGGAAGATGCCTTCTAGGTTTAACAGAAAACGGGATTGGCAACAATCCATTAGTGCCAATTTAGCTAGTCGAAACCAAGAATTAGATTTGAGACCCGCACCACAGGAGCACATCAAAGATAAGGCCGAAGACTTGTTAGCGCGCTCTGGTGCCTCAACGCGGCTAATGAAAAATCAGAGGCCTCCTATAGAAAATGTTGTTCTTAGTGGCAATGGAATTAATAATGTCGCTATTGTTGGAGCACTAAAATCATTTGAAAAGAATGGCCAATTAGAAGGCGTTAAAAGATTTGCTGGCGGCTCTTTTGGTGGCGTCATTGGCGCTCTCATGGCGATTGGTTATTCTCCAACAGAGCTTGAAGAGATCATGATGAGTGAAATTTCAATGAGTGTTATCTTAGATCCCAAAGTCAAGTGGGATCCAACCTTGTTTAAGTACAAGGGGCATAAAATAGGCATATCTTCTTTAATATCTCTTTTTAAAAATAAAGGGATTTATAAGGGAGAGGCTTTTCAGGACCTTATGTCAAAACTTATTGTTAGCAAACTTGAGGATAATCTTAAAAAGGAAATTTTAAGAACATTAGGCACGCCGACTTTAGAGTCTCTTAAAGCTGGCTACAAGGGTGACCAAGATGATGCTTCTTATAATGCCAAGGTGGATGCCTATTTATCGCAAGAGTTACAAGTGTTGCTTCAAAAGCACAATATAAGCAGTTTGGAAAATATTACCTTTGGACAATTACAGGCTTTAGATCGAGTCTATCCTGGTTTAAATTTGAAAGAAATTTACTTAACCGGGACAAAATTATCGGATGGTACGATGAAAGAGCTTTCTCATCGAGCTGTTCCTGATATGCCACTTTTGAAAGGCCTTTCTATTACGATGGCTAAACCGTTTGCGATGCAGCCACAAACCTATGATGGTGAAACTTATGTGTCGGGTGATACATCTAGTTTGTATCCCATCGACATTTTTGATCATCCAGACTTCTTATCGCATGGTTTGAACGAGGCTCATGTGAATCCATGTACCGTAGGGTTGTTGGTAGACTCAGAGGATGACATTAAAGCCAGATGGGGGATTATGGATGAACAGCATCGAGATTTGGATATTGCTAAATTTGCCAGCAGAGTGATTGCAGGCATGCTAAATCGCTCTGAGCAATTACATGATACATATCAAATTAATTCAGTTCAGATACCTAATGTTAGGCATAATCCTACTTATTTCTACGCGACTGATGAAGAGAAAAAAGCATTGCTACATGAGGGAGAAAAGGCTCTTGATCAATATTTTGATTTGTACTGGGGGCCAGAAGTTGTTTTTGAAAAGCAGAAATCCTTTAAGAACCTCATGCACAAATATTATGGTATGCATGAGCAACAATTAATCAGAGCGCATGAGCTTGAGCTGGTCCCTCTTATTGTTGAGGCAAGATCGCTATTGCGTAAATTTCCAAAGGATGATGGATATGTGGTTAAATCTGATTTCAGTCAGATTTCAAAAGCAACATTTTTAAAAGCAGATGATTTAAATCATAAGATATTGGCTCAGCAATCCAAGATTGATGAGAAAATAGCCTTGCTGCTCCAATGTTCAGATGGTATTGAGCAAATGGCCATGGCGCTCCAGTCGATTGAGGATGCCTTTGTAGATCAGGGCTTATCTGAATGGCCTCCTGAGTTATTGGAGCGCAAGGAGAAATATCTTCTTAAAAAGTCGCAGCTTCATAGTTACGTAGCTAAAATTAATGAAGCTCTTGTGGTAGAACATGAAAAACTAGCCAAGCTTGAGGAAGAATACCAACCGTTGAAAGCCATTATTTCGCCACAGGATCTTTCAGACTTTTGTGATGATATGCAGCACGAGCAAGGCCAAGAACTTAGAGTTGCCCTTGAAGAGAGATTAAGAGAATTATACTTAGAAGAAAGAATTATTTTTAAATCTTTGAAAATGCAACATTCAGAGTATGAAGGAGAATTAACGCCTGATAATGAAATGGTTGAAGTCGTTCAAGAACCATTGAGAGCTCCAATGAGAGCTGTAACGATGTTGAGAGATAGTCATATCATGCATCATAACCTTGAACATCAAGACGAGTTAGCGAGTAAAGTGGCTGAGCATACTAAAAAAAGGCCTCCAATGAATCTTAACGGTTAAAATTTAGATCTTTAGGGGTGCAGCTCATATCTAATCAGTCCCTAGGTAAGTCTTAAAAAGGCTATCAATGATAACCTAAAGTGCTCACTTTTATAAGTGCTGCGCTGCGACGTTTCTATGCATATAATCAAGGTTACAATACATTCATCGATTATCCGTATAGGAAGTTTTCTCACATGTTTGCTTCATTATCTCCTTTCCAAAAGCTTCTCAAAGCCGAGCAGCCGCTACAAATTGTTGGTGTCATCAACCCTTTGATAGCTTTAATAGCTCAAGAGATTGGGTTTAAAGCTTTGTATTTATCAGGAGGGGGTGTCTCAACAGCAGATTTAGGGTTGCCTGATTTGAGCTTAAGTTCACTGGATGATGTGCTGTTGCAGATTCGAAGAATCACCTCAAGAACGTCTTTGCCTCTATTTGTTGATGCTGATACGGGGTGGGGGAGTCCATTAAATGTTTATAGAGCCTTTGCTGAAATGAGTAAAGCTGGTGCCTATGGTGCCCACATTGAAGATCAATCCTCTCAAAAGCGTTGTGGGCATCGAGATGGCAAGCAACTTGTCTCAACTCAAGAAATGGTAGGTCGCATTAAAGCGGCAACTGATGGTCGGTTAAAGGATGATTTTGTAGTGATAGCAAGAACAGATGCCATTGGGATTGAAGGCAATGAATCTGCTGTTGAGCGTGCTCTTGCCTATCAAGATGCAGGGGCTGATATGATTTTTGTTGAAGCAGCGTCTGAGCATGAAACCTACAGACTTTTTTCAAAAGCATTAAAAGTTCCAATTTTAGCTAACATGACTGAATTTGGTAAAACACCGTTAAGCACAACTTCAGAACTTCAGGGTGTCGGTGTTGAGGCCGTTTTGTATCCATTGAGCGCTTATAGAGCGATGAACTTTGCTGCCACTCAAGTGCTAACAGCGATAAAAGAACAGGGTACACAAGAGTCGTGTTTAAAGCAGATGCAAACCAGAGAGTCCTTATATAACACGATCAATTATCTTGATTATGAAAAAGCATTAGATAAATATTTAGAAGGGGAGACTGAGAATGGTCGATAAGAAAGGTGGGCTTGCTGGCGTCACAGCAGGCACAACATCCGTATGCACTGTAGGCAAAGAAGGAAAGGGGCTCCATTATCGCGGCTACTCAATCTTTGATTTATGTGATAATGCTTCCTTTGAAGAAGTTTCTTTTCTTTTGCTTAAAGGCCATTTGCCTAATCGTGAAGCGTTAAGCGAGTTTCAGGCTAAGCTAATGAAGTATCGTGATATACCTCAAACGCTCAAATCAATTTTAAAACTTATTCCTAAAACAGCTCATCCTATGGATGTCTTGAGAACAAGCTGCTCTTTTTTAGGTCATCTTGAACCAGAGTCTAACTTTGACCAGCGAGATGATGCTGCGATACGCTTATTAGGCATTTTACCATCATGTTTATTGTTTTGGCATCATTTTCATGAGAAGGGTGAAGAGATAAATTTAGATAGAGAGGCTCCATCAACGGCCGAATATTTTTTAAATCTCTTACATGGCCCTGACTTTAGAGAAAAATTTGAGCATGCTGATTTCATGATTAAGACGATGAACACTTCGTTGATCCTCTACGCAGAGCATGAATTTAATGCTTCAACTTTTGCCGCACGCGTTTGTACTGCAACGCTATCAGATATCTATTCTGCTATTTGTGCTGCTATTGGCACATTAAGAGGCCGGCTTCATGGTGGAGCCAATGAAATGGCTATGGCACTGATTGAAAAATTTAAAGACGCCGAATCTGCTAAGGTTGGATTAAAGCAGATGCTTTTGGATAAAGAGCTCATCATGGGATTTGGGCACAGGGTGTATTCAGAATCAGATCCACGCTCAGACATTATTAAGAAAGCCGCAGAACAGTTAAGCGTTTTGAAAGAAGACAGAGTGCTGTACCCAGTATCAGAAGCGATTGAAAGAGTGATGTGGGATGAAAAAAGACTATTTCCAAATCTAGATTTCTACAGCGCGACTGCCTATCATTTTATGGGCATTCCAACACCTATGTTTACGCCTATTTTTGTGATGTCTAGGGTGGCAGGATGGTCGGCTCATATTCTTGAGCAAAGAGAAAATAACAAGTTAATTCGACCAAGTGCTGATTATATTGGTCCAGAGCCTAGAAGTTTTGTAAACATAGAGGATAGAGCTTAATCATGGATGTTTTAGTCGATAATAGTCTTCCTGATTACGATAATGTTTTAGTACAACTTGCTGATTACATTATGGATAAGAAAATTGATTCTCCTTTGGCCTTTGAAACGGCAAAATATTGCTTGATGGATACACTGGGCTGTGGCCTTTTAGCCTTGCAATATCCTGAATGTACGAAACTATTAGGTCCGTGGATAGACGGTCAGGTGACCACAAATAGCTCTAGGGTACCAGGCACGAATCATGAGCTAGATCCCATTAAGGCAGCTTTTGATATTGGCATGCTGGTTCGCTGGTTAGATTACAACGATACCTGGTTAGCTGCTGAGTGGGGACACCCCTCTGATAATCTTGGTGCTCTTTTAGCGGTGATGGATTATAGCAACCGTCAACATCAACGCTCGTATAAAGTGAAGGATTTACTCGAGGCGATGATAAAGGCTCACGAGATCCAAGGATGCCTTGCTTTAGAGAATTCCTTTAATGCTGTTGGGCTTGATCACGTGATTTTAGTTAAAGTTGCCTCGACAGGTTTGGTGACTAAGCTTTTAGGTGGTGATAAACAGAATGTCCTAGATGCACTTTCCCATGCATGGCTTGATGGTCAATCTTTGAGGACCTACCGTCATACTCCCAACACAGGCTCTAGAAAGTCTTGGGCTGCGGGTGATGCGACTTCAAGAGCTGTTCGACTGTCTATGATGGTTTTAAAAGGAGAGCAAGGTTACCCGAGTGCACTTTCTGCTGCAAAATGGGGGTTTCAAGATGTTCTTTTTGATGGAAAACCTGTTCACTTACCCGAAAGCATGAATAGTTATGTGATGGAGAATATTCTTTTTAAAATTTCTTATCCAGCAGAATTTCATGGCCAGACAGCGGTAGAGTGCGCCTTAAATTTGCATAACCAACTTGATGGGAACCTTGATAATATCAAAGGGATCCACCTTAAGACTCAACTGTCAGGTCATCGAATCATTAACAAAGAAGGGGCTTTACATAATCCAGCAGATAGAGACCATTGTTTGCAATATATGGTGGCCATTGCTTTAATCACAGGAGAGCTAACGGCTCAGTCGTATTCAAACGAAACTGCCAAGGATCCTAAAATTGATAACCTAAGGCGTTTAATGACTTGTGAAGAAGAGCCGTCTTTTAGTCAAGAGTATTTGGATCCCAACAAGCGCTCTATTGCAAACAGGATAGAGATCACCTTAAAAGATGGCACCATGTTATCTGAAGAAATTCATTATCCAGTTGGTCACCGAACGAGGCGTGAAGAGGGGATCCCTTTACTTCTTGAAAAATTTGAAAACAATTTGAGAACTAGGTTTAACCCAGAATTTTCAGAATCTCTTTTCAAAAAATGTCAAAGCAGCACTATAGATGAAATGCTTGTAGATGATTTTGTTAATCTTTGGATTGATTAAGGCTTTTAGGTATGCTGATTTGCGTTAGCATACCTTGCCTTATTAAAGTGTCATGATTGTCGTTAGCGAAACCTGCGTTGGATCCCCATGGTTGCCAGCGTTTTGGTTGATAGCTCTTCTATAGACATATTCGTGGAGCTCAAACAGGGGATGTGCTCTCTTTTAAACAAGCCTTCGACAGCTTTCACTTCATCAATGCAGTTTTTTAAATTTGAGTATTCGCTATTGGGCCGTCTTTCTTCACGAATGGCATGTAGTTTGTATGGATCGATAGTTAACCCAAATAGTTTTCTTTTAAAAGGACGCAGTGCCTTTGGAAGCTCCCCTAAATCTAACTCATCTTTTGTAATAGGGTAATTGGCAGCTCTAACACCGTATTGCATAGCTAAATAAAGGCTCGTTGGTGTTTTGCCGCACCTTGATACCCCCGTTAAAATAACGTCTGCTTTATCATAGCCTAATATTTTCGCACCATCGTCATATTGTAAGGCAAAGTTAACGCAATCTATACGTGTGTTATAGGCATTGATATCTTTCACGCCATGAATTTTTCCGACAGTATGAGTTGATTTGCTATCTAATTCATCTTCAAGAGAAGGAATAAAAGTACCAAAGAAATCTAAGAAATAGGCTTCACTTTGAGCTAGGAGTGCCTTTATCTCTCGGTTAATGATGGTTCCAAATACAATAGGGCGCGAACCATCAGATTTTGTGGCTAGCTCAAATCGCTTTTTAGTGGCTTGGGCTTTATCAAGTGTATCAACAAAAGGGAGGGTGACTTGTGTAAAGTGGATATCATCAAACTGAGATATCAAACTAAGTCCCATTGTTTCAGCTGTAATACCTGTTCTGTCGGAGACAAAAAAAACGGTTCTTCTTTTCACTAGTAGGCTCCTGCCTTTCTTTTGGGGATCAAAATGCATAAGATACATAATATAAAGATATAGATTAAGAGGGTAACATGGCTGTGAGTTCATATGTCATACCATTTGAAGAATTAGGTATTAATCAAGTTGACCAAGTAGGAGGGAAAAATGCTTCTCTTGGCGAAATGATTTGTCATCTAACTAAGGTCGGTGTGCAGGTGCCGACCGGCTTTGCAACAACAGCAGATGCCTATCATGAGTTTTTGCTTCAAGGGCAATTGAATTCAAAAATAGAAAAAGTGCTTCAATCTTTGGACGTCGATGATGTGGCTGCCTTAAGAGAAGCGGGATCTTCAATCCGCCAAATGGTGATGGACTCTGAATTGCAGCCAGAATTGGTGGATGCAGTGACAGCTTCTTATCAACAATTATCCAATGGTGTCGATGCGAGCGTTGCTGTTCGCTCTTCTGCGACAGCTGAGGATTTGCCGGATGCCTCTTTTGCAGGTCAACAAGAGACTTTCCTAAACGTCACAGGTATTGATAATATTTTAAGATATGTAAAAGAAGTCTTTGCATCTTTATACAATGACAGAGCTATTGCCTATCGCGTTCACCAGGGGTTTTCCCATAGTGATGTTGCTTTATCTGTTGGTATACAAAGAATGGTGCGCAGTGATTTGGCTGCTAGTGGCGTGATGTTTTCTTTAGACACAGAGTCTGGATTTGAAGATGTCGTTTTCATTACTTCAGCTTATGGCTTGGGTGAGATGGTTGTGCAGGGCGCGGTTAATCCAGATGAATTCTATGTGTATAAGCCTTCTTTAGAGCTAGATAAATCTGCTATTTTAAGAAAAACCTTAGGCTCGAAAGTTCAAAAAATGACGTACGGAGATGCGAAAGGCGTTAGTATTGAAGACGTTTCATTAGAGGAGCAATCTAAATTTTCGTTGACAGATCAAGAAGTTTCTTATTTGGCGAAACAAGCGATCATCATAGAAAAGCATTATGGTCGTGCCATGGATATTGAGTGGGCTAAAGATGGTCGCTCTGGCGAGTTGTTTATTGTTCAAGCTAGGCCAGAGACGGTTCGAAGCCGAGAGAACACGCAAGTCTTAGAGCGTTACGAATTAAAGGAAGAAGGCCGAATTTTGGCGCAAGGTCGTAGTATTGGCCAAAAAATTGGACAAGGCAAAGCAAGAATTGTCGATTCTCTAGAAGATATGGATAGCGTTCAACCAGGTGACGTGCTGGTCACAGATATGACAGATCCAGACTGGGAGCCCGTGATGAAACGCGCGTCTGCTATTGTGACTAATCGCGGCGGCAGGACCTGCCATGCAGCCATTATCGCAAGAGAACTTGGGATCCCTGCGGTCGTTGGCACGAATGATGGTACCGAACAGATCCACGAAGGCCAAGAAGTAACGGTCAGTTGTGCTGGTGGAGAAACCGGTAATATTTATGAAAGTCTTTTGCCTTTTGAAATTTTAAGGCAGGATTTAGGAGATATGCCTGTTGTCCCGTTTAAAATCATGATGAACGTAGCAAATCCTGATAGAGCTTTTAGCTTTGCAACCCTGCCTAATCATGGGGTTGGCTTAGCAAGACTTGAGTTTGTGATAAGCCAAATGATTGGGATCCATCCGCAAGCATGTCTAGACTTTGATTCTTTGAATAAACCCTTACAAG
This sequence comes from uncultured Francisellaceae bacterium, assembly GCA_964351745.1. GTDB lineage: Bacteria > Pseudomonadota > Gammaproteobacteria > Berkiellales > Berkiellaceae > CAYNJF01. The sequence goes on along the minus strand of CAYGPI010000008.1, from coordinate 21,493 downwards.
CAGAAATTAAAGAAAGAATTGCCGGTTATTCTGATCCTAAAACATTCTATATTGAGAAACTTGCAGAAGGCATAAGTACTTTAGCGGCAGCCTTTAATCCTAATCCTGTGATTATCCGTTTTTCTGATTTTAAATCGAATGAGTACGCTAATTTAATTGGTGGAGATTTATACGAGCCCGATGAAGAAAACCCTATGCTTGGGTTTAGAGGGGCATCTCGCTATGTCGCCGATAGTTTTCGTCCAGCTTTCGCTTTAGAGGTCGAGGCTATCAAAAAAGTTCGCAATCAAATGGGCTTAAAAAATGTTGAGGTGATGATTCCTTTTGTGAGAACTGTCTCTGAGGCAAAAGCTGTTATTGATACGCTTGCAAGTATGGGGCTTAAGCGTGGTGAAGATGGTTTAAGAATCATTATGATGTGTGAATTGCCAACGAATGCTTTGCTCGCAGATGCTTATCTAGAGTATTTTGATGGTTTTTCTATAGGCTCTAATGATTTGACTCAACTGACCTTAGGGCTAGATAGAGATTCAGCTTTAGTGGCTAAGCAATTTGATGAAAGAGACCCGGCTGTGAAAGCGCTCTTGTCTATGGCGATACAGGCTTGTCGTAAACAAGGCAAATATATTGGGATCTGTGGTCAAGGCCCTAGTGACCACCCAGATTTGGCCCAGTGGCTCATTCAGGAAGGTATCGAGAGTGTCTCCTTGAATCCGGATACGGTCTTAGAAACTTGGTTGTTTTTAGCTAAATCTCAATAATTTAGACCAGCTCACTGAACGTGAGCTGGTTAAATGAACATCTCTCTGCGAGTGGCGCAAAGCCGAAAAACATATTAGAAACATGAGGCTCTAATATGTTTAAGTGGTTTAGTTTTATTATTCTTTTTATTTCAGTGCAGGTTTTGGCGCAAACCAACTCACCTGACTGTGAGATTTACCATAGGGTAACTATTGGTATGGATAAAATATCAGCCATTAAAGCAGTTGGTGAGCCTTATAATCATACGTTTGAAATGAAGCCTCAAGAAGGTAAAATCCTTTATCGGTTTGAGCTCAATAAAGAAGAATTTATTGAGCTGTACTTAACCTTTGATGAAAAGGGATTGTTGAGCAGCAAAAATATTGCAGGCGCGATCTGCGCTATATGATCCTACTGCGTTTATTAGGTTTTGACTTGTGTTCGTGGTCTTCACCCGGCTCAGCATCTGAATCATCTAATTTTTCATCTGTCGCAAGAAGACTAAGGCTTGCTCCATTTTCTTTAGAGTCATCAAAAGCTGCTAAAAGCGGTATTGGAAGAGGATCTCCTTGACCACTTTTTGGCACTAAATGAGTCGCTGTATTCGAGGCATGAGCACTTAAGGGATTCTTCTTTGGAGACCTGGGTAATGCTAAATAATCAGCATAATCAAAAGGGCATGCTTCTGGATCTGGGGTCGTATATCTATAGCAGTGTGCGGTTTGAAAGAAAGGACGTGGATCGACTACCTTTGCATCAAGCCCAGATGGTATGGTTAAGCTTCTTATCCGAGCCCATTCATGATAATTTTTCTCATCTGTGTGTAGCTTTTGATCAAGCTCATCTCGAAGCTGATCATTATAGTCTTTCCATTGATGAGATGCGTATAATTTAACTTTTTCGAAAACATAGTCGACAGTGGCCTCTCTATCGCCGCCAAGCTTAAACATCCTGTGATTGACAGGCTGGTAACAAGTTGCAACGATATCTTCATATAAACTAATGAGGGTTACTCTAAGCTCAGGGGTTCTTCTGCCAGACTCTTTGAGTTCCCGAGATTTGGCACAACAAAAAATAAGCTGCTTTTCCTTGTCGGCATCTTGATAAAAAGACTGATAAAATTTTTGATGCGCTAAAAATTCATGTTGCGCTTGGATTTCGTTATAAGCGTAAAAGCTTCTGGGACACGACTCATCAGGCTCAGGCAATTGAGTCTCTATTAAAAGATCTAAGGCATTTTCGCTTTGAGATTTTAAAATGGTCTGTCCGAAAATTTTATAGAGATGAACAAGCAAAAAATTGAGTTTCTCTTTGGCTTCTAGGATGTTATGTGGCTTAACTTCGTTTGCATTCAATGCTTTTTCTAGACGAACAGTCTGCTCAAGGGTTATCTTTAGATTAGACGGGTTGGCCGCTAAAATATTATCAATGTCGTCAACAAGAGAGGATACGGTCCTAGTTTTAGCCATTTCGATGATACCAACTCTTAAGATTTCTTTTAGCTCTTCGTCTCGCTCTCCGATGTAGTGATTTGGTTGAAGATTACCAGAGGAGAGGGTGGTTTTTAGCTCAAAAACAAAGTTCTTGATATCTTTGATAAGATTGGGATCAAGACTAGGATTGGCATCATGAATGTACTGCTCAAGAGTTGCGGCCAGAGCACTTTGTGGGCTGATCCCGTCATCTATTCTCTTTTCTAAAGCAACACAACTTTTTAACATGAGTCAATTATCCAACATTTTTGGTTTGTAAGTGAGCTGCATAATATCAGGTGCAGGGCTGTTGGGCAATCTACACAAAAATTATACTAGTTTGTCAACTTTCTCTTTTGGTTTTACAACGCTCTACTTAGGCTCTTCTAGAGCTTATCTTGGAATCTCAGGGTAAGTCCTAGTGGTTTTTCAGTGTTTATCAATAGAATCATGAAATGTTACGTGCTAGCGTTTTAGTATGATCCCATAAATTTGGACTTAAAATATGTTGAAACATGGTTTTGATGTCAATGAAGACTATGAGTCGCAGTTAGAAGCTGCCTTTGAAAATGGACAGAGTGATGGGGTTATTAGATTTCTGAGCGGGGCAAATCGCCAGGAAATGCTCATGGCATTCTACTGGTCGGCTTATGCAGGTCACACACAACTCTTAGATTTCTTTATAGGCCATCATCAAATGCCAGCTGAGCTTCATGATGCCTATGGCCGAAATATTTTGCATCATGCAGCTTTTGGTGGTCAGGTTGACACCATCGATTACTTAGTTAAAAAGTATAAATTAAAACCTTTAGCGCAAGATCTAGAAGGATGGGGACTTCTACATTTTGCAGCTTTGGGAGGGAGCTCCAAAGGGGTTTTAGAGTTAGAAAAAAAATATAGCAAACTTAATCCTTTGAGCTTATCAAAAAAGGGATTCAATCTCCTGCATTGCGCAGCGCAGGGTGGCCATCTAGAGACCATTGATGAATTAATTTCAAATTACAGCAAATTAAAAGCTGACTCTCTTACTAAAGAGGGGCTTAATTTGTTACATTGTGCTGTATATGCTCAAAATGCTGATTTAGTGCCTAAACTGGTTGAGCGTTATGGTCTTTCTGAGCTAGCGACCACCAAAGCAGGAATTAATCTACTGCATTGTGCGGCTTTTTCGGGTGACGTAGAAGCTATACCAAAATTGGTCAAGCAATATCCCACTTTAGATCCGATGGCTAAAGATGTTGTTGGGTATGGTTTGCTACATTATGCTGCTCTTGGAGGCCATATCTTTGCGATCCATTGGGCAGCCATTCATTATGGCGTGAACGCAAATTTGCTTAATGATGTCATGAAGTTGGATCTACCTATAAAGGACATAAAGGAATTTATTGGACATTCTATCAAATTTCATGATGCATTATCAGGTGAGGTGGATGTGGCTGAAATGAAAAAAGTCTTATCTGTATTTCAACTTCTTCACCAGGAGCTACTGATGTGCTGGCCAATCATGAATGGCAAAAGACCTTTAAATTATGCGTGTGAAAAAAATGCTAGTGGGCTTGCCGATTTGTTCACTCAATTAAGAGCTCCAGCTGAGAATCCGGAAACTTTTATAGATAAAAATGCAATGAGCACTTACTATTATGCGAAAGCACTTAATCGTGATAGAGATGCTACGGCATGGGTTTTAGGGGACTCAAAATTAGTTAAAAAGCTTGTTCGTGAAGCAGGTAGTTCTAAAAGTGCTGATCACACAAGGGCATTAGAAATTATTATGCGAGGTCTTGGATCTGGTCTTTTGGTTGCCAAAAAGGGAGTCTCTTTGCCAACAGTCAAGGATGTGGAAATGGCATCCGGTGAGACCTCGCAAGAAACTATCTACCGATCAAGGCAGCTCGTTGTAACGCTTGCGCTCAGGTTGGGGGACAAAGAAACGGCAGCATCCTTCACGCAGTTACTATGCGCCATGGGCCCAGTTCAAAGTGGTCAAGTGTTTGATGAAACTTATACGAAAGAGGAGTTTAGTTTAAATTTGCTTCTTCAGGTTTGCCAGTGGTGCTCGGACTTAAAGCATGAATTAGAGGCGCTTAAGCCTAACCCTGTTGATAAAGATAGCTCGAGTGCATCCAAAGAAGCTGCTATTACGCCATTGTTTAGTTCCATGAGAAAGACAAAGACGGATGAAAAGCTTCTTAATCGCATAGATTCAGCTGAAACAGCAGAACACATGGATGATATTCGATCTCCCTCTCCAGCCGCTGCTATGTAACCATGTCAAAAAAACTAAAGACTGATAGAGACCTTAACGGGTCTCCATCTCTATTTTATCAATACGAACCCAAATTTGCGTACTTTCAAGTAATCTATCTTGAGTAGAATGATGCCATGGTTCGGTTTGATTCAGAGTCATTTGGTTCCCACCAATTGGGATCCATACCCCAAATGGCACCATGACAGTTGTTTCCATTTCAGAGGTTGCGTAACTAGGTTGCTCTTTAGCAACATTGAATTTGGCTTGCTCATGTGGTGTCTGTTTGATGGTTTTAACTAAGAGACGAACTTCTTTGCCCGATAGATTTGGTTGGATGTAGATCCCTGATTTTAGTTCTTTTTGAACTCTTTGTTGGGCATAGCCTTGAGATTGCTCTGTCCCATTGAAAGTCTGAGCAGCATTGAGGCTTGATGTTGTGTTCTGAGCTCCAATGGTTACATTTGATCCAGCCGTTGCTGGAGCTGTGACTAAAGCAGTTGTCGGCGGTGCCGGAGGAGGAGGAGGTGCAATCACGAGAAGTGGGTTTGTGGTATTTAAAGGGTTTTGATTGCTTGGTGCCATGATGGTTGTTCCAGCAGCGGCAGGGAGCGTTGTATTCAATTGATTTTCCACTGAGCTTGCTGTAGTCATTGCGTTAGAATGATGAGCAGCATTGTATTGGTGACCTTCATCAAAGACAGCTATAGGCATACTTTTTCCTGACTCTATATAAGCAGTTTCACCAGCATTGATCCTTAGTTGATGAGTAGCTCTATCAGATTCTCTTGATGTTTGGTAGCTTCGTAAGTTTGAAGAGGTGTGGTCGTTTGGTTTTTGTTTACTTTGAGATATTGAGACGATAAGAGGCTGATGTCGTTGATCAAGATGTTTAATCAATTTTTTAAGTGATGTGATGGTTTCTGGTTGATCTTTGACGATAAGATCACGGTTGAATATTTGAGCAGTGCCTCCGTCAGACAATAAGGGCTTGATGACTTCAAGCACCTCTTTGGGGGAGCGATGCTCTATCCTAATGGTTTCAATAGACATTTTGGCAGCAAACACTGTCGTTGAGACGAAGATAAAGAGCAAAGATAGATATTTCATGCGCTGCCAAACCTTTCACTTTTTAGTAAAGGTAGCATATTTGAGCCATTTCTATGCAAAAGAGTACTATTGTGTCGTGACTCTAAACGCTTCATATCAATAAGCTAAATCCCTTATATCACCAGGCGGCCAGTCATCACTTGCCCAGCCATGTCTCTTGTTTTCATTGATCTTTGCGCACAGCGAGTTTTTGCGCACTATTTTGAGAAGTTGAGTTGTAGTGAAGTGCTTTGTTGATAGAGCGTACCGCAGCTTTCAGATAATGCTTTTAACATGATGGCAAGCTTTTATCTAGGTATTCTTTTCGCCAATCGACTAGTAAGCGTAAGGCATTAAGATGCTAACTTTGCACCTATATGTTTCTCGCCTCGCTCTTTTGCAAGTTGCATTTGTTTCTGGCGTTGTGCAAATCGCTCTACTTGCTCAGGGGTATGGTTTTCAAAACAGTAATCGCAGCTAATACCTTTGACGTAGTGCTTACTTTCCTTTTGAGCTTGTGTAATTGGCATGCGACAAGCATAACACTGATCAAAAGAGCCAGGGTTTAGATCATGATCGACAGAAACGCGCTCATCAAAAACAAAACATTCGCCTTGCCACAAGGACTCAGATTGGGGGACTTCTTCTAAGTATTTCAAGATACCACCTTCAAGGTGATAGACTTCTTGAAAGCCATTTTCTTTTAAGTAGGCTGTCGATTTCTCACAGCGGATCCCACCAGTGCAATACATGGCTACTTTTTTATGTTGTTTTGGATCTAAGTTTTCTTTAACATAGTCAGGAAATTCTCTAAAATTCTGTGTTTTAGGATCCACAGCATTTTGAAAGGCACCGATTTGCACTTCATAATCATTACGCGTATCAATGACTAAAACGCTTGGATCACTGATAAGCTGATTCCAATCTTTAGGTTTGACATAGGTGCCAGCAATGTGGGTGGGATCAATGCCCTCAACTCCCATGGTCACGATTTCTTTCTTGAGCTTCACTTTAGTTCGTAAAAAAGGCATCTCTTCACTAAAAGATTCTTTTGTCTTGATAGGGCTAAGCCTTGGATCATTATTTAAGTGAGCAAGGACTTTATCAATACCCGAGCGTGACCCAGCGATGGTGCCATTGATCCCTTCTGAAGCGAGCAGGAGTGTACCACGTACATTATTTTGCTCCATGAGCTTTAGTAAGGGAGCACGCAGCTCTGCATAATTTTCTAATTTTGCAAAATGATACAGGGCACATATTACATAGGTCGTCATGATAATTCCGTTGTTACTAAATTCTGGATAACAGTTAAATTTTGTCACTATTGTAACATACACTCCATTTTTTAGAATATAGGCTTAGAGGATAAGTCCTTTAGCATTAAGTTCTTCACCCAACTCTTTAGCTAACCCTATATAGTTATCAGGTCTTAGCTTAATAAGACGCTCTTTGGCTTCGGGTGGTAAGCTTAATGTCTCAACAAAGGCCTGAATGGATGCTTGATTGATTTTCTGTCCACGGGTTAAATCTTTCAGTTTTTCATAGGGGTTGGCCATACCGCATTGGCGCATCACTGTTTGGATCGGCTCAGCAAGCACTTCCCACGTATTATCTAGCTCTTGTTGCATTTTAGCGTGATTTGGCTCGCATTTTCGCAAACCCTTCTCCAGCGCACTTAAGGCTAGTAAGCAGTACCCGAAGCTTGAGCCTAAGTTTCTAAGTACAGTCGAGTCAGTAAGGTCTCGTTGATAGCGCGAGCAGGGTAGCTTCCTCGCCAAATGCCCTATCAGTGCATTTGCAACACCCAAATTGCCCTCAGCATTTTCAAAATCAATAGGATTAACTTTATGTGGCATTGTCGAAGAGCCAACTTCACCAGATTTAAGTTTTTGCGTGAAAATACCTCTTGAAATATAACCCCACATATCTCTAGAGAAATCGATAAGTATCGTATTGATTCGAGCAATATTATCCAACATTTCTGCAAGCCCATCATGAGGCTCAATTTGAGTTGTCATTGGATTATAATTGAGGCCAAAGCTTTCTATAAATTGTTTTGAAAGCTGCGGCCAGTCGACAGAGGGAAAAGCGACCATATGAGCATTAAAATTACCAACAGCACCATTCATTTTTCCAAGAATTTGTTGTTTGGCAAATTGGCTCAATTGCCTATCTAGCCTCGCTCTAACATTTAAGATTTCTTTTCCTAAGGTGGTTGGTGACGCTGGTTGTCCATGTGTTAAGGACAGTAAGGCCATTGATTTTGTATGTTTGCCAATGTCGCCTAGTCGGTTTGAGATGGTTGCTCCTTGAGCAAGCAACAGAGCTCTGCAATCTTGACTCATTAAGGCGTAAGCTAAATTATTAATGTCTTCTGAGGTACAGGCAAAGTGGACAAACTCAATTAAATTTTTTGCTTCAGGAAGCTTGGCGACAGCTTCTTTAATAAAGTACTCAATGGCTTTAACATCATGGTTTGTTGTCGCTTCAATGTCTTTGATAGCTTGGGCACTAGCGAGTGAAAAATTCACATATAAATCGATTAAACATTTTTTAGACTGATCGGATAAAGCAGGGCACTGAGGTATTTCAGCAGAGTCACTTAACGTGATAAGCCATTGTACTTCAACCTGAATGCGGTATTTCATCAACCCCCATTCGCTTGCTATGGCACGAAGAGGCTCAACTTTGTCATAGTATCGCCCGTCAAGAGGGGAAAGGTTTGTTAATGCATGCATGTTAATCTTCCATGTTAGTCAATTGCTCTAGTTATTGCCAAATGCGTTTTGACTAGAATTCTTGCGATTGGGTCCTAGTCTTTATTGTGTTTGTTTTAACGCAATCCTTAAGGCTTGCTGTTGTGCCCGTTGGTTCACTGTCCGAAGTATCATGAGTATAGATTGGAGAGTTACTTCGCTCTAGGACTAAGCCCCCAGGAGAATTAGTTTTATCAATGGTAGCGCCACCAAGGCAGGCGCCATCTTGATAGAAGACTATCGCTTGTCCAGGGGTTACAGCAAATTGAGGCTCATCAAAGTGCGCCACAAAGCCTTTATCAGTTTTTATAAGTTGGCAGCTTTGTTTGTTTTGCCTGTAGCGAACCCTTGCAGTCAAAGGTTTGTTGATAGGAGGCTCTTTGTTTGTTACCCAAGAAATATCAACCATATGAACTTTGGTTGCATATCCCCAAGGGTGTTTTCCCTGGGCAACAACCAGCGTATTAGTTTGAATATTTTTGGCAACAACAAACCAAGGCGCTTGCTCAGCATTTTTAACGCCACCGATATGTAAGCCTTTGCGCTGCCCGAGTGTGTAGAATATGAGCCCTTGGTGCGTGCCTAAAACTTGTTGGTCGGGTGTTTCAATATTACCAGGCGTACCAACTAAATAATCATTCAGGAAGTTGTCAAAGGGGCGTTCGCCGATAAAGCAGATCCCTGTACTATCTTTTTTATTGTGGGTCAGCATTCCAGCATCTAGCGCAATTTGTCGAATTTGTTTTTTGCTGAGTTTAGCAAGAGGGAATAGCGTCTTTGAAAGTTGAGATTGCCCTAGGGTGTATAAAAAATAAGTTTGATCTTTGCCTGTGTCTGCAGCTTCACGCATTTCATAGATAGCTTTATCCTCACAGGAACTCGTGACCCCAGCATAATGGCCTGTTGCGATATAATCGGCTCCAAGCTTGATAGCATGATTTAAAAATTGCTTAAATTTTATCTCACGATTGCATAGGATATCTGGGTTAGGGGTTCGACCTTTTTTTAGCTCATCAAGAAAATGGCTGAAAACATCTTTCCAATATTCTTGGGCAAAATTGACTGTGTGCAAGGGGATGCCCAGTTTTTTGCAAACAGCTCTGGCATCTTCTAAGTCTTGCTTGACACTACAGTATTCATTGGTGTCATCTTCTTCCCAGTTCTTCATGAACATGCCTTCGACCCTAAACCCTTGCTCTTTGAGCAAGAGAGCAGCAACGGAAGAGTCAACCCCGCCGGATATACCTACAATAACTTTGGTAGAATGACTGCTTTTCATGGTTAGTTAATCGACAAACAAATTCTTTAAGACGTTATTTTACCATATCTTTGCAAAGAACCACATGAGCCGTCATCAAAAGAGGCTCATTAGGAATTATTCGTGAGTATCATCACTAATTACGTTAAACTATGGCTGGAATTTGTCAAAGGATAGGAAAAATTATGACGTATCAAAAAGTTATAGTGCCTGAAAATGGCGCGCAAAGAGTTCAGGCTAACTCAGATGGATCACTCAGTGTGCCTAATAATCCCATTATTCCCTTTATTGAAGGCGACGGTATTGGGGTAGATATTACTCCTGTCATGCGCAAAGTTGTTGACTCTGCCGTGATGAAGGCCTACAAAAGAGAAAAAAATATTCATTGGATGGAAATTTATGCTGGTGAAAAGGCCACTTCTGTTTATGGAGAAGATCAATGGTTACCATCAGAAACTTTGACAGCGATTGAAGAATTTTCGGTGGCAATCAAAGGGCCATTAACAACGCCAGTCGGTGGTGGCATACGCTCTATTAATGTTGCTTTAAGACAACAATTGGATTTGTTTACCTGTCTAAGACCTATTCGTTATTTTAAAGGGACACCAAGCCCTTTAAAAAATCCTGAAAAAACAAATATGGTTATTTTTAGAGAAAATTCCGAAGATATCTATGCTGGTATAGAGTGGGCTGCAAACTCTGAAGGCGCCAAAAAAGTTATCGATTTCTTTGTGAGAGAAATGGATGTCACTAAAATTCGATTTACAGATAATTGTGGCATTGGCGTTAAACCAGTTTCTAAAATGGGAACAGAAAGGTTAGTTAGACAAGCTTTTAAGTACGCCATCGAAAATGATTGTCCTTCAGTGACTTTAGTTCACAAGGGCAATATTATGAAATTCACAGAGGGTGCCTTTAAAGATTGGGGCTACGAACTTGCCCGTGCAGAGTTCAAAGCTACTGACTATGAGGGCGGCCCTTGGCAAGTCTTTAAAAACCCTAAGACTGGTAAAGAAATCATTGTTAAAGACGTTATTGCAGATGCCTTTTTACAACAAATCTTACTTCGTCCATCTGAATACAGCGTGATCGCGACATTAAACCTAAATGGTGATTATGTTTCTGATGCCTTAGCTGCCCAAGTTGGCGGTATTGGTATTGCTCCAGGTGCGAATCTTGGATCGGGGCTTTCATTGTTCGAAGCAACACATGGCACTGCGCCAAAATACGCAGGGCAAGATAAAGTGAACCCTGGGTCTCTCATCCTATCTGCTGAAATGATGTTGCGTCATTTAGGTTGGGTAGAGGCAGCTGATCTCATTATTGCTGGTGTCGAAGGGGCTATCAACGCGGGAACTGTCACTTATGATTTTGCTAGGTTGATGGATAATGCGACAGAGTTAAAGTGCTCAGAGTTTGGTGATGCCATTATACGGCATATGGATTAAAAAAAAGCCCCGGTTATGCCGGGGCTTCCTTGAGTGATTGGCGTCAAGCCATCGCTTCTTCTTCAGTCTTTTGTTGTGAGACTTCTTCGCTTTGAGCAGTGATGCTATCTTCTACAGGTTTAATATTATTTGCATGGAGCCCTTTTGGGCCTTGATGGACCTCATAAGTGACTGGTTGGCCCGCTTTTAAACTTTTGTAGCCATCCATAACTATGATTGAGAAATGAGCGAAAACGTCCTGGCCGCCATCTTCTGGGCATATAAACCCATAACCTTTCGCACTGTTGAACCATTTTACTGTCCCATTTGCCATAACCTAAATCCTTTTTATATTGTTGATACGCATCCTTGCTTTAAGGAAATTAGTATCAGTTTTTTTACTTCTGATTGCAAATACCTAACAACAAATATTCCTAATTTTTGATGACAAAGAATATTTGAACCTTTTACAAAGCCTTATTTTATATGCCACTGCTGCAGTCGCGACTTGCAATCGCCATATCAAGTTTGCAAAAATGCTTTGAACAGAGTAACTGTTGTACATAAACGCTTTTCAGTCAAGCACTCGAAATTTCAATTTGACGGAATAGTTAACTGACAAAAAACATAGTGTCGTTTATAATTGAGGCAATAACTTAATTTGAGAGCGGCGAAGATCCAAAACTTTGGCTAAGATTCTAATATATGAGCAATAAAAGTGGGCTCGAGGTTGAGAAGACGGATTTACTTGAAAAAGTAAGGCCAGAACTAAAAAGACCTCCGATGTATCAGGTAGTCATGATGAATGACGATTATACACCCATGGATTTTGTCGTCCTTGTTTTGGAGTCCTTTTTTGGTATGACTACTGAGGCAGCATTAAGGGTCATGCTAGATGTGCACCAGAAAGGACAAGGATACTGCGGGATCTATACTCGTGATGTAGCTGAGACAAAAATTGCGCTGGCCATGGATTTTGCAAGACAGCATGAGTATCCGCTGTTATGCAAAATTGAGAAAATTTGATGTGACTGTTGTGGTCGCATGCGGAGAAAAGCTATGTTGAGCAAAGAACTAGAAATGACGTTAAATCTTGCTTTTAAAGAGGCTAGAGAAAAACGCCATGAATTTATGACCGTAGAGCATTTGCTGCTTGCTTTGCTTGACAACACTGCTGCTAATAATGTCTTGCATTCATGTGGCGCAGATGTCACTCGACTTCGTCGAGACCTTGAAACTTTTGTCGATGAAACAACACCGCTTATTCCAAACCAAGAATCACATCGCGAAACGCAGCCAACATTAGGATTTCAAAGAGTTCTACAACGAGCTGTATTTCATGTTCAATCAGCTGGCCGTGAAGAGGTCACAGGCGCGAATGTACTTGCTGCCATTTTTTCTGAGCAAGAATCTCAGGCTGTTTACTTTTTAAAGCAAGAAAATATTACACGATTGGATGTTGTTAATTTTATTTCTCATGGTATTTCAAAAGTGGAAGAGACCCGTGAAATGGATGAGCCTGATATGGATCAACATATTGAGCAAGAAACACCGCAAGAATCAACCAATAAAAGCCCCTTGGAAAGCTATGCTATTAATCTCAATACTTTAGCTAAAATGGGTAAAATTGATCCACTTGTAGGGCGTGATTTTGAAATAGAGCGTACCGTTCAAATTTTATGTCGTCGTAGAAAGAACAATCCTTTATTTGTTGGGGAAGCTGGCGTTGGAAAAACAGCCATTGCTGAAGGACTAGCGCAATACATTATTGATGGAAACGTACCTGATGCTATTAGCGATTGCACTGTCTACGCATTGGATTTAGGCTCGTTATTAGCGGGTACCAAATACCGCGGAGACTTTGAGAAAAGATTAAAATCTTTATTACAGCATCTTAAAAGAGATGCCGGTTCGATTCTATTTATTGATGAGATCCATACGATCATTGGCGCTGGGGCTGCTTCAGGGGGCGTCATGGATGCCTCAAACTTAATTAAGCCTATGTTAGCTAATGGTGAGCTTAGATGTGTTGGTTCGACAACATATCAAGAGTATCGTGGTATTTTTGAAAAAGACAGGGCTTTGGCTAGACGTTTCCAGAAAATTGACGTACGTGAACCTACGGTCGAAGAAACCTTTAGCATTTTAAAAGGTTTAAGATCTCATTTCGAAGAGCATCACCAAATTAAATACACAACTAAAGCGCTTCATGCTGCCGCTGAGTTAGCAGGTAGATATATCAATGATAGATTCTTACCTGACAAGGCCATAGATGTTGTTGATGAAGCTGGGGCTTACCAGAGACTATTGTCAAAGTCGAAACGCAAAAAGGTCATTGGCGTTAAGGAAGTAGAGCAGATAGTGGCTAAAATGGCACGGATCCCTTCTAAGACTGTATCGAGCTCAGATAAAAACCTGTTGAAGCAACTCGATGTTGAATTAAGGAAAGCTGTTTTCGGCCAAGATAAAGCCATTACCGCCCTTGCTAGTGCTGTTAAAATGGGACGCTCAGGTTTAGGTGAATCGAATAAGCCAGTTGGTAGCTTCTTGCTAGCTGGGCCAACAGGAGTTGGTAAAACAGAGGTTTGTAAAGAGCTTGCTAAGCTTTTAGGTGTTGAGCTTATTCGCTTCGATATGTCTGAATACATGGAAGCTCACACAGTTTCTCGTTTAATCGGCGCTCCTCCAGGGTATGTTGGGTATGATACTGGCGGCTTGCTTACAGAAGAAGTCAATAAATCACCACATTCAATCTTGTTACTAGATGAAATTGAAAAAGCACACCCCGATGTCTTTAACTTATTACTTCAGGTTATGGATCATGGCTCATTGACCGACACGAATGGTAGAAAAGCTGACTTTAGGCATGTCACCTTTATCATGACAACCAACGCTGGTGCCCAGGACATGGACAGAAGCAGCATAGGCTTTAAAAACCAAGATCATAAGTCAGATGGCATGGCAGCTATAGAGCGTTTGTTTACCCCTGAATTTAGAAATCGTTTAGATGCCATCATACCTTTTGAATCTTTAACACCAGTGACCATCGCCAAAGTTGTTGAAAAGTTCATGCATGAGCTTGAAGCAAAACTGCGTAAGAAAGGCGTGACCATTGAGCTGAGTGATGAAGCCACACAATGGCTCATTAAAAACGGTTATGATCGCAAAATGGGCGCAAGACCCATGGGACGTTTAATCCAGGAGCAGTTTAAGAAGCCTTTGGCAGATGAATTGCTATTTGGCAGTTTGCACAATGGCGGTCATGTTCACGTAACGGTTGTAGATAATAAAATTGAAATTAATGTCACGGAAGTCTCTAAATAATTTGGAGTAATTACTTGTAAAATGGCTGATTAGTTGAAGAACTTAAATCTAGCCATTTTCCAGGATTCTTTGGTCTACTTCTTGTCTTTGTTTCTGAAAATAATCCTACCTTTTGATAAGTCGTAAGGCGTAAGCTCAACAGTGACGATGTCACCAGTTAATATCCTAATATAATTTTTTCTCATTCTGCCTGAAATATGGGCAGTAACAATGTGTCCGTTCTCTAGCTCAACTCTAAATAAGGTATTAGGAAGAGCCTCACTAACGGTGCCTTCCATCTCAATAACGTCTTCTTTGGCCATTTTGTTTCTCTGTGGTAGTCAATTAGGTCGTTATGCTATCAAACTTGAGGCATAACGCCAAGGTATGCTCTATATAGTTTGTATGAAAGTTGACTATATATTCGCTGCCCATGAGCTATTGTAGGTTCTTTTTGCTAAGGCAGCATCAAGTTTTTTCATAAATTCGGTGCGTGGAATTTCCTGGCAGCCAAGTGTCTCTAGATGCTCCGACCATACTTGACAGTCAAGCCATGAGAAACCCCACGCTGATAATTTCTGTATCAAGAAGTATAAGGCAAGCTTCGAGCCATTCACTTGCTTGGAAAACATAGACTCACCAAAAAAAGCATGTCCAATGGAAACGCCATAAAGTCCTCCCAATAATTGCCCATGAAGCTCAACTTCAATACTATGTGCGTAACCTTGTTGGTGAAGGGTTTCATAAGCTATTTTCATATCATCGCTAATCCATGTGCCGCTTTGGTTTGAGCGAGGCGCTTGGCAAGCGGAGATAACAGCGCTAAAGTCACGATCAAAAAAAACTTCATAGTCATGATTTTTCAAAAATTTCTTAAAACTTCTTGAGATATGGAAGTTGTCAAAATTTAGAATTGTGCGAGGGTTGGGCGACCACCAAAGAATAGGTTGATCTTCATTAAACCAAGGAAATATACCGTGCTTATAGGCATTGAGCAGTCTTGTTGGCGTGAGATCGCCACCTATGGCAATAAGACCATCAGGATCGGTTAATGCGTCGTCAACGGGAGGAAAATATTCTGGATCTTCTGTAAGCCAAGGCAGGTTATCCAACTTTTTATGGTCCTATATGTAAGCTTTAAAAATAGCGCAAGATTGGCATAAGATAGGCCATATCTTGCGCAATACTCTAGTTTCTATGATTGATGGCTTTCTAGCTCATCAAGGTATTTTTCAGCGTCAAGCGCCGCCATACAGCCAAAACCAGCAGATGTGACAGCTTGTCTATAGATTTGATCGCTAATATCTCCAGCAGCAAAGACCCCAGCGACACTTGTGCCCGTGGCATTTCCTTTTAGACCGCTGTTAATCACAACATATCCATTATTCATGTCAAGTTGATTTGTAAATAAACTAGAGTTAGGCGTGTGGCCGATAGCTATAAAGACGCCATGCACTTGAATAGTTTTTGTCTCATCAAGCAGTGTGCTCTTAAGTTTTAAACCTGTCACACCCATGTCGTCTCCAAGCACTTCTTCAAGTGTGTGGTTCCATTCTAAAACAATGTTGCCATGCTTGGCTTTATGAAATAATTTGTCTTGTAGTATTTTTTCCGCCCGCAAAGTATCTCTTCGGTGAACTAGCGTAACCTTACTCGCAATGTTCGACAAATATAGCGCTTCTTCAACGGCAGTGTTTCCGCCACCAATAACCGCGACTTCCTTGTTTCTATAGAAAAAGCCATCGCAGGTAGCGCATGCCGAAACACCCTTGCCCATGAATGCTTGCTCAGAAGGCAAACCAAGATATTGGGCAGAAGCCCCAGTTGCAATAATTAAAGCATCACAGCTATAAACTTGACCGCTATCGCCTTTCAACATGAAAGGCCTTTGGCTTAAATCAGCTTGCTCTATATGATCGGCAACAATTTCAGTTTCAAAACGTGCTGCATGTTGCTCCATGCGTGCCATTAATTCTGGCCCTTGCAAGCCCTCAACATCTCCAGGCCAGTTATCAACGTCTGTCGTCGTTGTAAGCTGGCCACCTTTTTCAATCCCCGCTATAAGGACCGGTTTTAAATTTGCTCTTGCTGCGTAAACAGCAGCAGAATACCCTGCGGGCCCAGAGCCTAAAATTAAGAGTTTACAATGTTTGATGTCTGCCATATTGAGCCTTATTTTTACCACAAATATAATGTACAATTAATCAGCTAATTGACAAAAAGTTATTAGATTAGCTAATTATTGAAAGAGCTTTGTAAACAAGCCTACTGAAATTGCTCTCTTTGGTAAACCTGAAAATGAAGCTTAACTACGTTGATGGTACTATATACTTTGGTATAGTGATGATAAACATATAATCCAAGTTATCTAGATAAGGATCCTAATGAGACAAGCTAGCTCAAGGGGCAAAAATAATGAGAATGGACCAGTTGGAAGGCGCCTTAGAGAAGGAGGCTTAATACTTCTAGTTTTTGCTGCCGTCTATATTTTTATATCTTTAGTGTCGTATAGCCATCAAGATCCCGGTTGGTCTCATTCAGGAAACTCGCTCGATATCGTGAATCTTGCCGGTAAGACAGGCGCGTGGCTGTCAGATATTTTATATTCACTATTTGGTTACGTCGCTTATTTATTTCCTTTAACAGTCATTTTTAGCGGCATTGTTGTTTATCAGGGTAAAAATATTCTTGCTGATAACTCAAAGAAATATACCCCTTGGATTTGGGTTTTAAGAGGTTTTGGTCTTATTTTATCTTTGGCGGCAGGCTGTGGTTTAACAACGCTACATTTTCAGCTCAGTCAATCTGTCTTGCCTATGAGCACAGGCGGATTGTTGGGTAATGCTGTGAAAGCTGTGACCGTGTCCCAATTGAATTATCTTGGGTCGACAGTCATCCTTTTATCCTTTTTCCTTACAGGGGTAACACTCTTTACAGGTCTTTCATGGCTAAAACTAATGGACCAAATTGGCCGTTACGGCTTGAAAGTCTTTAGCTTAATTCAGTCCGGTTTCAAATTGATTGGTCAATCCATTAAAACACTTTTTGTGAAAGTGGTTAAACGGATGAAAAAAGTTAATTGGAAATTGCCAGAGAAAGGTATCTTTAAGCCTGCGACAGAATATGTGGTTCAACCTGAGCTTGTGATCAATGAGCCTGTGAGATTGCAATCATCTTCTAAAACATTAGAAAAGAATGCCGTTGCAAAATTTCCAATGGAAAAAGTTGAATCAAAGCCATTGATAACCAAGCCAAAAAGCTCGTTAAAAGAGAAAGCACCAAGAGTTAACCATAAAAATGCTAGCGCACCATCATTATCACTTCTAGAGGCGGCGCAAGAGTCGCGAGTGCCGGGCTTTAATAAGAAGCAACTTGAAGATCTATCCGCCTTGGTTGAAACAAGGCTTGCTGAATTTGGCGTTCAAGCCAATGTCGTTGCTGTTCAACCAGGGCCAGTAGTGACCCGATTTGAGCTTCAGCTTGCCCCAGGGGTCAAGGTTAGCAAGATTTCTGGATTGGCTAAAGATCTCGCTAGAAGTTTGTCGGTGATAAGTGTTCGAGTTGTTGAAGTTATCCCTGGCAAGCCGGTGGTAGGGCTTGAGATTCCAAATCAACATCGTGAAATGGTTCGCCTTAAAGAAATCTTGCAGTCAGCGTCGTATCAGCAAGCAAGTTCAGTGTTAAGTTTAGGTTTAGGAAAGGATATTTCTGGGCGTCCAGTTTCAGTAGATCTTGCAAAAATGCCTCATATGCTTGTCGCAGGTACGACTGGCTCTGGTAAATCAGTTGGCTTAAATGCCATGTTATTAAGCATCCTTTATAAGGCTACGCCAGAAGAAGTTCGGCTCATCATGATTGATCCGAAAATGTTAGAGCTTGCAGTTTATGATAATATTCCTCATTTACTGACACCTGTTGTCACTGACATGAAAGATGCGGCCAATGCGCTACGCTGGTGTGTTGGAGAGATGGAATCTCGATATCAATTGATGGCGGCCTTAGGTGTTAGAAATTTAGAAAGTTACAACGCTAAGGTTAAGAAGGCCGCAGCAAACGGAGATCCCATTAAAGATCCTTTTTGGGAGCCTCATTTAAGCGCTCAACCGGATAATCTTGAAACTAAGCCCTATATCGTCGTTGTCGTCGATGAGTTTGCTGACATGATTATGGTTGTTGGCAAGAAGGTCGAAGAGTTAATCGCTCGAATTGCCCAAAAAGCCAGAGCCGCTGGGATCCATTTAATTCTTGCGACCCAAAGACCATCGGTCGATGTCATCACCGGTTTAATTAAGGCTAATATTCCTACTCGAGTTGCCTTTCAAGTGTCATCTAGGATCGATTCACGAACCATTCTAGATCAACATGGTGCTGAGCAGCTGTTGGGGCATGGTGATATGCTTTACTTGCCACCTGGCGCGGGGGTTCCACAACGTATTCATGGCGCCTTTGTTGCTGATGAAGAAGTTCATAAAGTCGCGGATGAATGGCGCAGACAAGGCTCTCCGGATTATATAGAGAGCTTAACGAGTAATGTGACCTCTTTAAGCGCAGGCTCTAGCTCTGACGAAGACTACGATGAACTGTATGATGAAGCCGTTATGGTTGTTACAGAATCACGCAGAGCCTCTATTTCGCATGTACAGCGGCGACTAAAAATTGGTTATAACCGTGCTGCTCGTATTATTGAGAAAATGGAAGAAGAGGGGATTGTGAGCGCTATGCAATCTAATGGGTCAAGAGAAGTGATTGCACCACCACCACCTGAAGGGGCAACAAGATGAAGTTGAAATATAGTTTATTGTTAAGCTTAGGTGTTGTTTTTTCATCGATGGCGGCACAAACGCCAGCAGATGATCTGACAGACAAGCTAAAAAACATGGTTTCTTTTGATGCAGGTTTTCGACAAACCATTAAAGATCAAAAAGGTAAGTCCTTAAACTCAAGTGAAGGCATATTGCTTATTAAACGGCCGGGTCGCTTTTATTGGAAGAGTGAAACCCCAGATGAGTTACTCGTTGTTGCTGACGGTAAAATCATTTGGACCTATGATATTGATTTAGAGCAAATTGTGAAGCAAGATCAATCAGAATCGTTAGGTCAATCTCCAGCAGCTTTGTTAGCTGGTGACGTTATCAATTTAGGCAAAGATTACGAGATTGCGCTTGTTTCATCTAATCAATGCAAGATGAGCAATGATGCATGTTATCAATTAATCCCTACGCTAGAAGAAAGTCAATTTAAGAAGATCCTGATAGGTTTTCGCAAGGGCGTTTTATCTATGATTTTTATCATCGACGCTTTGGACCAAAGTATTGATACTCGATTTAGCTCCATTAAATTAAATGGTCATGTTGACGATGAGCGCTTTAACTTTGTGCCTCCACCTGGCGTTGATGTGATTAAAGGCCAATCTTAAATGAAACCGTTAGCGGCTCGTCTTCGCTCCGAGAATTTATCTGAATTTTTTGGGCAGGAGCATTTGTTACAAGAAGGTAAACCTTTAAATCTAGCATTGACGCAGGGCAAAGTGCACTCCATGATTTTGTGGGGGCCACCTGGCACAGGGAAAACAACGTTAGCTCAAATGTTGGCCTCTAATGCTGGGTTAAATTATGAATCCTTATCGGCTGTTTTGGCAGGCGTCAAAGAAATAAGAGCAGTTGTTGAGCGAGCTAAAAGTCATCATCAGCAAACTCTTTTATTTATTGATGAAATTCATCGTTTTAATAAAGTTCAGCAAGATGCTTTGCTCCCTTTTGTTGAAGATGGTACTTTGGTTCTTATCGGTGCGACCACTGAAAACCCCAGTTTTGAATGTAATCAGGCATTGTTGTCTAGATGTCGCGTTTACGTGCTTAAATCTCTATCCAATGATCAACTAACGTTGATCTTGGAAAGGGCATTAACGTGCCAAGAGCGTGGATTGGGCCATTTAAATATCCAATGTGAACCTGAGCTAGTCAGAAAAATTGTTGACATCGCTCAGGGAGATGCAAGGCGGCTATTAAATTATATCGATGTCATAGCACAATGGTTTGAAGCCCAAGGCACTGAGCCAATTATCACTGAAGAGGTCTTGCTAAAGACCCAAGATAGCAAAAGAGCCTATTTTGATAAACAAGGTGAGCATTTTTATGATCAAATTTCTGCACTTCACAAAGCCGTTCGGGGCTCCAGTCCTGATGGCGCGCTATATTGGTTAGCGAGAATATTGCAAGGAGGGATTGATCCCAGCTACATCTCTAGACGGATTGTGCGTATGGCCTCTGAAGATGTTGGCAATGCTGATCCAAGGGCTTTAGGGATAACCTTAGATGCAGCTAATACAATGGAGCGGTTAGGAGCTCCTGAAGGAGAATTGGCTCTAGCTCAAGCTGTCGTGTTTTTAGCTTGCGCGCCTAAAAGTAATGCTGTGTATACTGCATTCAAATCTGCTTTAAAGTATGCGCAAAATACAGGCCATCGGCCTGTCCCTTTACATTTAAGAAATGCACCAACCAAATTAATGAAGCAATTGGATTATGGTAGTGATTATCAGTATGATCACGATTTTCCGCAGGGGGTTGCTTTCTCTCAAACTTATTTTCCAGATGGTTTGCCAGAGATGACATTTTACAGCCCACCGCAAAGAGGCATGGAAAGCAAAATTAACGAAAAGCTCAATTGGTTAAACTTACAACGACAAAAAACCAGGAAAGAACATGCTTGATCCTAAAAAATTACGTACAGACTTTGAAACCGTTGCCAGCACTTTGGCCAAACGTGGTCTAAAAATCAATAATGAAACCTTTCAAGCGCTTGAAGAAGAGAGAAAAGTGATTCAAAAAGAAACACAAGATCTTCAAGCCTTAAGAAATAAGCAATCTAAAGATATTGGTATAGCCAAAAGTCAGGGCAATGATGTGGCTGATCTTTTAAAGAAAGTTGACGACATCAAGGCCTCTTTGGCTGAAAAAGAGCATACTTTAAAGCGAATTCAAAATGAGCAAGAGTCTTATCTTTCAAACTTGCCTAATTTACCTCATGAGTCTGTACCAGTTGGTGCTAGCGAAGATGATAATGTTGAAGTCAGTCGTTGGGGTGAACCACCGAGTTTTGATTTTGAGCCTAAAGATCACATTGCCTTAGGTGAGCTTCATGGCGGCTTAGATTTTGAACGAGCTTCCACTATGTCTGGCGCACGTTTTGTCGTGATGAAAGGC
>CAYGPI010000007.1:6815-55213 GCA_964351745.1 uncultured Francisellaceae bacterium | reverse complement strand
ACCCCATCAGCTTCGACAGCATCAAGGTCTGCGTCCATCGCCACCGCAGCTGCTGATGCTGATGCTACTTCAACGCCCAAGTCCCATGGTAGCAAACTGTGATTTCGAGCTAATAAGGCTAATCGAGCCTCTTCTTTCAAGTTATTCAACTTGTATTTAAATCTGGCGACTGCAATCAGTTTCAATTGAGCGACCGATAAGCCTTTAAACGAAGATTCAATCTCAGATGAAAAATTTTCAAGACTAGATTTCATTAAATCATGCCAAGTAGGGCAGCCTGCACTCGCAATCTTAATCGCATAGTGTTCTGGTAATACATCTTCCATGGCAGCCTCTCTAGCGCCACCAAGGGCTTCTTGCTTGCCTATCTCAGCCATTCTTAATTTAGCCATTTGCTCTGACAATAGTTGAACATTCACATCAGCCTTTTGTTTTGCAATGAGCTGTACCAAATAAGCTTCTGGGGATATTTTTGAATCATTACCGCATTCAACTGTTTTCACAGCCATATGAGCATCCAGCAATTTTATAACATGATTTAAAGATTCTACCATTAAAGACATACCAACCTCCTTGTTACAAGCTTAGGCTTGTGTGTTGTATTGAGTCTATCGATTTTTTTGTATAAGTCTTAAAAGAAAAATTATATTCATTCTTATCATTTTTTTCAAAGCGCTTTAGTAAAGCCTCATGCCACTCAGACTGGCTAATCTCTGGAAAAAAGGCATCACCTTCTATAGAGACATGGACCTGCGTCACATGTAAAATATCAATGTTGTCTATCATTTGCTCATAGATAGTTTGCCCACCAATCACAACCAAACTACCCATGCTTTCACCCATTTTAATCGCTTCATCTATCGAGTTGACGACCATGCAACTTGGAGCGACAAAAGCAGGATCAGAAGTCAACACAATGTTGACTCGCCCTGGCAAAGGATGGCCTATAGACTCATAGGTTTTTCGACCCATTAAAATGGCTTTACCCATGGTGATGCGCTTAAAATGCTTTAAATCTTCTGACAAATGCCAAGGTAATTCATTATTCACACCAATCACTCTGTTTTCGCCCATAGCGACGATACCTTCAATCATCATATTAAACCGCTATAGGTGCTTTGATGTGAGGATGAGCTTGATAATCCTGAATAATAATATCTTCAAACGTGAATGATTCAATATCTTGAATATTTGGATTAAGAAACAACTTGGGTAAAGGTAAGGGGCTTCTAGTGACTTGCTCTTTAGCTTGCTCAATATGATTGGCATACAAATGAGCATCTCCAAAGGTATGCACAAAATCACCTGGTTTTAAACCTGTCACTTGAGCAATCATATAAGTTAATAATGCATACGACGCAATATTAAAGGGAACACCTAAAAACACATCCGCACTTCGTTGATAAAGCTGACATGAAAGTTTGCCGTCGGCCACATAAAATTGGAACAAGCAATGACAAGGCGGTAAAGCCATATCAGGAATACAAGCAACATTCCAAGCATTGACAAGCAATCGTCTTGAATCTGGATTGGTTTTAATTTGCTCAATAAGATCTTTAAGCTGATCAAAACTTTGACCTGATGGTCCTGGCCATGAACGCCATTGTCGACCATAAACTGGCCCTAAGTCTCCAGACTCATCAGCCCAATCATCCCAAATCTTGACACCATTATCGTTAAGGTATTTAACATTAGTGTCGCCTTTAATAAACCAAAGTAACTCATGGATAATGGAGCGAATGTGACATTTTTTAGTGGTCACTAGTGGGAATCCTTGCGATAAATCATAACGGGTTTGAGCGCCGAACAAGCTCAGAGTGCCTGTGCCTGTTCTATCTTCTTTACGATGGCCATTTTTCAAGATATCACTAAGCAACGCTAGATACTGTTTCATGTCTGATCTCCAAGTGCTCGTTTAGGGCAACAAGAACAAAATAAGAATAAACCTAAAGCAACCATGGGCACACATAACAAGTGTCCCATCGTTAACCAACCGAAAGCTAAATAGCCATATTGTGGATCAGGCTGCCTAAAAAATTCTTCAAAAATTCTAATACAGCCATACCCAATTAAAAATAAGCCTGTCACTCGCCCTAAAGGCCTAGGTTTAGATGAGTAGATCCATAAAATGAAAAACAAGAGCATGCCTTCTAGAAGTACAGCGTAAAGCTGTGAGGGGTGTCGTGGACTTGGGCCAGCCATAGGGAAGATCATAGCCCAAGGCACATCAGTCACTCTGCCCCACAGCTCACCATTAATAAAATTGCCAACTCGACCCAACCCTAAGCCCAAAGGGATGGCTGGGGCTAAAACATCGCCAACTTCTAGAAAGCTCATGTGATACTTTCTGGCGAAAAGAACTAAAGCTATCACAACACCAATTAACCCACCATGGAAAGACATACCACCTTCCCATACTTTTAACATGGAGATTGGATCTTGCCAAATAGATGGAAAATTATAAAAAAGAATATAACCAAGGCGTCCACCAGCAAGAACTCCTATGGCTCCCATAAAAAAGAGATCGCTCAGGGTCTCTTTATCTTGCCAAGAAGATAAATGCTTCGTACGAATATGCAGCAGCAGCCAGCACACCGCAAAGGCAAGGATATACATCAATCCATACCAGCGGATCTGGATACTGTCTGTAATATGTAACGCAATTGGATCAAGGTTGGGGTATTGGATCATAACTTGAGAATATTGGTTGGCTTAACGAAGTATGATATCTGCCGAAGCAAGGTGATGACAACTTAATTGCAATGATAAGTTTGCAAACTATATTACTATCATCCTTGTTATAATCGTGATCATAACCCCAACAAGAAACAATTTAATCACCTTCCTCGGTAACCTATGCGCCAACCATGCACCAGTAGGTGCTGTGACCAGGGCACAAACACACATCACTAGTGTCGCAGGCCAATAAACATACCCCAAGCAATGCTCTAACAAATCTGTTTCATTTAACCCAGACCAAACAGCCATGATTGTTCCGGCAAATACAGTTGGAATGGTGCACCATATCGCCGTTGATGAGCACTGAACCATTGAGACCCCATGAAACATAAGAAGAGGCACAATCATAAGCCCGCCTCCTAGCCCAATTAATCCAGACAATATGCCTATAAAAAAACCAAATATTGTAAAGATCCATGGCTTAATCAAAGAAGAAATGGGATCCTTTGGAGATTTAGCGAATATCATATGCATGGTAACTAACACCATCATCGCGATAAAAACCTGCCTCAAGTAAAAGGAAGGTATGCTATCGGCGATATACACGCCTACTAAAACTCCAGAGGCTGTACCTGGTACTAAATAGGAAACCAAATCCCACCGAATCACACCTAGCTTACGGTGACTGAGGCCAGAAATTAGAGACATGATGGTAATGCCGCTTAGAGCCGTACCGGTGCTAATCTGCATCGCATGGGTTGTTTCAAATCCATGCAGGTGGATCCATTCCAACATCCCTGGCACCATAATGATGCCACCACCAATGCCAAGCATGCCTGACAGCAATCCAGCGATAGATCCAATAAAAAGAAGAAAAATATAGTCTTGCATAAGACATAGATATTAACATAGACAACTCACAAAGCAAGATAGTTGGTTGCCTGTCAAATTAGGTGTGTAACATAGAAGGCTTATCGCCTTAAGCGTTACTTAAGACGCATCTTGCCTTTTTTTCCTATTTTGCTCCATATAGAAAGCTTCAAACTCTCTTGCCGATAATGGCTTACTATAATAATAACCTTGAATGATATCGCAACCCAGCTTCTGAAGCTCTATCAATTGAGCTTGTGTTTCAACGCCCTCAGCCACCGTCTTAAGCTTGAGCCCTTTAGCCATCGATAAAACGGCAGCTACAATATGAGCATCTTCTGGCGATGTAATAATTTTTTTCACAAACGATTGATCTATCTTAATGGTGTCAACAGGAAACTGCTTGATATAGCTTAGAGAAGAATAACCTGTGCCAAAATCATCAATAGAAACTTTCATACCAACTGCTTTTAAACGACTCAATAGATCAATACAGCGATCCATGTTTGACATGATCGCACCCTCAGTAATTTCAAGATCTAAACATTCCGGTTTGAATCCTGTCTCATGTAAATATTTGGTGATCGTCTCAAAGAAATCGTCTTCATTAAATTGAATAGCAGAAATATTGACAGCCATACTAAAATCTTGCCAACCTTGATGGTGCCAAAGTTGCCCTTGCATACAGGCCTGCCTAACAATCCAATCACTTAGGGGTAAAATTAAGCCTGAATCTTCCGCAATTGGGATAAATTTATCGGGTCCTATCATGGCCCCTGTTTCGCTTGAGTGCCAGCGTATGAGAGCTTCTGCCCCCATAACCTGCTCTGTTTTGGCATCAATTTTCGGCTGATAATATAATTCAAACTCTTGATGCTCTATGGCTTTTCTAAGCATTGATTCTAGCTTTTGGCGTGCACTCACTTGATCGTTCATCGACTTAGTAAAAAATTGGTAACTGTTCTTTCTCTCTTTCTTAGCGTGAACCATAGCAGTATCGGCATTGGTTATCATCATATTGGTATCATGCCCATCGTGAGGATAAACACTGATACCAAGACAACATCCAATCACAATCTCGTCATTATCAATCTTGAAGCTCTCTGACATGGTTTCTAATATTGTTTGTGCCAACTCTTTTAATTGGTTTTTATCTGTCATGCTTTTTAAAATATAAGCGAACTCATCACCACCTAAACGTGCCAAATGATGCTCATCATGAACCAGCAATTTAAGCCTATCAGCAAATCTTTTGAGTAATTGATCACCGACCAAGTGCCCAAAAGTATCATTGAGTATTTTAAAGTTATCAATCCCGATGATCATCAACCCAATCGAGTCCTTCATCTCATCTGCGGCCTTGATGGATTGATCCAAAGTTTTTTTAAGCAATTCTCGATTAGCCAAGTTAGTCAAGGGATCATAGTAGGTTAAATAATCGAGCTTATCTTCATTTTTCTTAATATTGGTTAAATCGCTAAAAACACCAACAAAATGCAAGATTTGTCCATCATCATCTTTCATGGCATTAAAAGACAAGTGTGAAGGGTAATGCTCTCCAGATTTTCTTACTTGCATGAGCTCCCCAACCCAAGTTTGCCCGCGCAGAACTAGCTTCTGGATATCTCTATACCCTCTTTGTGATTGTTTATCCGAATATAAAAGATTAATAAGCTCGCCCTTCACATCGGACAATTGATACCCGGTAATGACAGTAAAGGCTTTATTGCACTGAACGATTCTTAAATGCGTGTCCATGATCACAACGCCTTCCGTTGTGCTTGCAAAGACCTTATGAAATAGTTTTAATTCTTCTTCTGACTCTTTGCGGGTATGAATGTCACTGAAGGTTCCAATGAGTCGTCGAGCAGCGCCTTTCTTATCTCTATCAACGACTTTACCTCGAATTAAAATCCATTGATAGGCATGATTATGGTTCTTAATGCGACATTCAGACTCAAAATGTGACACATGATCTTCCACATGCAAATCTAAGGCAACTTTAAAATTCTCACGATCGACAGGATGAATCAAAGCCATATATTCATTTAAGCTTTTAGGCACTTTTTCTGAAGGAAATCCCAATATTTTTTCAATCGCACTATCAAAATAAAGCCAATCAGATTCTAAATTCCAATCAAAGAGAACCTCATTGCTTCCCCACAAAGCTAAATGTAATCGCTCCTCTGAAGTCTTCAAGGCCATGTTTTTTGATTCAACTTCATGGAGCATATTGTTAAAAGCGTCTGTCAATACCCCTAAATCATCGTTGCTTAGTTTCTCAACTCGAACTGAATAATCATTGCTCTTTGTGATCTTTTCTAGAGCCTTTAATAAAACTTCCAAAGGTCGGGTCAATGATTTCTGAAAGCGAATAGAGAGCAGCATGGCGCACCCGAGTGAGATGAGCATCACCACTAAAACTGTCGTGATTTGGTAGATAGCTCTTGTATATATCCCATCTAGCGCGCTTTTAATCACTATCGTCCCTAAAACTTGAGGGCCAACATTGATAGCACGAACAACTGTTAATTCGTTTTCTTGAAAGTAATGATCTGGATGATGATAGATTTTTGGCAAGGTGTGCCATCCAATCCTATTGGGATCATAGCTTAGAAATAAATTAAAATCTTTATCATAAATCCAAGCACCTCTCACGTATTTATTGGAGCCAATAGCATCAACAATCTCTTGTGCTAGCTCGCTGCGACCAGACATGAGAGCCTCCATACTCTGCGTCGCTATTATATCAGCTTGAAGTTCAGAAGTTGCAATCAACCCTTGTCTGGTTTCTTTAATATCGTAGGAAATAAAGCTCAGAGCAGCTAATAAGAGAGAGAAAAAACTTACTGACAATGCATACAGCCAGACTTTTTGACTAAAAGAGAAGTTTAACTGGAATCTTTGACTTATCTCTTTTTTCGCCACAAATAAGCTCTCTAGTTGATAAAAATAATACTCTTACTTAAAGATGGCACAAAAGAGATTAAAATACTGACTTTTTAGTTTTATTTACCAGCCCTTACCAAACCCCCTAAGCCTGCTTCTTCTAGCACTGATTCTAATTTTAACCGTACATCTGGTGCATTATCCATGAGTAGACACTCTTTCAGAATCAGTTTGGCTCGCTCAATGGTAAAGTTACGAATCACCCACTTTATTTTAGGTAAATTTGTTGCATTCATGCTTAACATATCAAAACCCATACCTAAAAGAGCAATGACAGAAGATGGATCACCAGCCATTTCACCACAAACACTCACTGGTTTTCCATGCATATGTGCACCATCAACGATCATTTTCAAGGCTTGTAGGACTGCAGGGTGAAGACTGTCATAAAGATTAGCAACATATGAGTTATTGCGATCAACTGCTAATAAATACTGAGTTAGATCATTTGTTCCAACGGAAAGGAAATCGACTCTTTTCGCAATAGCCCCTGCTTGAAACACACTCGAGGGCACTTCCATCATCACACCAATCGGCGGAAACTCTGTCAACGCTCCTTCTTCTATGATTTCTTGATAAGCTTGTCTAACCAAACGCAAACTATCATCCACTTCACTAATCCCTGAGATCATGGGTAATAAAATACGTAAATTATTGAGGCCACTGTTCGCTCGCAGCATAGCTCTTAATTGTAAAATAAAAATTTCTGGATGATCCAACGTGACTCGAATTCCCCGCCATCCTAAAAATGGATTTGATTCTTTGACCGGGAAATAAGGCAGGGCTTTATCACCTCCAATATCTAAGGTTCTAATAGAAACAGGCCTAGGATGAAAAGTTTCAAGCAGTTGCCTATAAATCAAATATTGCTCTTCTTCACCAGGGAATCTATCGCGGATCATAAAAGGGATTTCTGTACGATATAAACCAATACCTTCTGCACCAACTTGAAGGGAAGGCCTTATATCCGCAACCAAACCCGTGTTAACGCAAAGAGCCACTCGAACACCATCTGGTGTCTCCGCTCGTAACTCTCGAAGCTCATTTAAACCAGCATAAAGCTCTTTCTCTTCTTCAGCTAACCTTGAAAATTCTTGCAACATAGCTGGACTAGGCTGCGTGAAAACCTCACCGTTATAACCGTCAACCACAAGATGAATGTTGTCTAGACACTGAAGAGGCAAGCCCGACGTACCCATGACCGCAGGTATACCCATAGCTTTAGCTAAAATTGCCACATGAGAATTTGCAGAGCCCTTTGACGAAACAATCCCTTTTAAACGCCCTTCCGGCACTTCTGCTAATGCAGATGCGGTCAATTCTTCACTAACTAAAATTGTATCTTTAGGCCAATGCGTAATGGCTGGCGTTTCGCTTTGCAAATGTGAGAGCACTCTTCGCCCTAGATCTAACAAATCAGCAGCACGCTCTCGCAAGTAGGGATCTTCAACAGCCTCAAATCGTCTTACATGATCTTTAAAAACTTTTCTCAGGGCAAAGGGGGCCCAATGGTTTTCATCGATTAAAGCTTCCATCTCACTAATTAAGCTTTGGCTCTTTAAAATGCCAGCATACGCCGCAAAAAGGGACTGCTCCTCAGGAGGAAGGCTCTGCCTAACTCGACATTGCATTTTCTCTATGTCTTCTTGAGTTCGAAGCAAAGCATTTTTTAACTTTTCTTTTTCTAGAGAGAAGTCCGTTGCAGCCCTATCAGGCACGGCATCCAAATCAGCAGGCATATAGTAAATAACCGCATGCCCTATCGCAACGCCCGGGGAAGCGCCGACGCCTCGAATCACTGTGCCGGTATACGCGTTAGATTTTTTCCAAAGATCAGTCACCATGCCAGCCATTTGAGCATGGGCAACTATCCCTGCTAATTGGGCGGATATGGTCACTAAAAAGGCTTCTTCGCCTTCGTCAAATTTGCGCGGCTCTCGTTGTTGAACAACTAAAACGCCGACTAACTTTCTTTGATGAATAATAGGAACGCCAAGAAAGGCTTTATATTTCTCTTCACCTGTTTCTGGGAAATACAGGTATTTTGAGTGACAACGAGCATCACTAATATTAATAGGCTCTTCACGATCGCCGACTAAGCCCACTAAGCCCTGTGAAAACTCAATGGTTAAAACGCCGTCAACGCCATGGGCAAACCCTATAGAAGAGACTAAACGATAATGACTTTGTTGTTTATCTGCTAAATAAACAGAGCAAGCCTCTACTTTAATTGATTCAGATATCCGCTTAACCATAATTTGCAAAACATTATGCAAATCATGCGCCTCATTGACTTCCTGAACAATTTGGCGTAACACATTTAACAAAAATTATTCTCCCTCATGATACTTTTAAGCCCTTCAATGGCAGTATCGCATATAACCTTTGCTTCACGTGACGTATCTAAACGATAGGACTCTTAATCATCGCTATTTTGTTTAAATGAATCCTTTAAAAAGAATCAAAAGTAATACTTCTATTGTTCCCTATTAAAACCTCTGAAAATTCACTTAGAGCTTGGCGATAAACTTCTCTCTTAAAAGCAACAACTTGATGCAATGGATACCAATGACTTACCCAAGTCCAACCATCAAACTCAGGCTTGCCTGTTTTTTCCAAATTAATGGCATCATCATCACTGGTAAGCTTTAGCAAATACCATTTCTGCTTTTGACCAATACACATGGGTTTATCTGCACGCACTAACCTTGGTGGCAATCGGTAGCTTAGAAACTCTTTGGTTTGAGTAAGAATAGAAACATCTTTTTTTTCAAGGCCAACTTCTTCATTAAGCTCACGATACAACGCGTCTTCTATAGACTCACCTTCATTAACCCCACCTTGAGGGAACTGCCAAGCATCTTGACCAACTCGGCGCCCCCAAAATAGTAAGTTCTGCTGATTTACTAGCACGATACCTACGTTAAGCCGAAAACCTTCTTCATCTATCACGTACGTCTCTTCATGATTCAATCATTCTTAACAAATCTATTATCGCTATGAAGAACTTCTTACTAATTCTTCTGGTCTAAAGTTCCAAACAAAGGCTAAATTAACGGCATGTTGAGCTGGCTTGGCATTAACTGAAAAAGTTGTCATGCCATCAGAGCCTAGCACTGTATGAGAAGCACCCTTTCCTCTTGTTGAGTAATTATACTCCAATCTAAGCGTTGTATGATGTAGTAATGGGAACTCAAACCCAAATCCACCAATAAATCGAGCAGATCGACGACCCTGTTCAATATTAACACTAACAGCTGGTGCTCCACTTGTTGATGATTGGAATCGGATAATTTCATCACTCGTTTCAGCACCTAGTCTCATATAAGATGAAATCCAAGGGGCTAAATAGTAACCAAACCTAGTTGATAAGCCTAGAACAACTTCTCTTTCAAATTGTGCTTTAGCTGAATAGCCATTTCTCGGAGTTAGAGAGTCAAGATAGGCAAAGTTTTTTTCATCGCCAAAATCTTGAAATCCAATACTTGCTTCTATGCCAAATAAAAATTCATCGTAAACCCACTCATAACCACCAAGAAACCCAAAGATGAAACCTGTATCATCATGGTCTCTCACGTGGCTTGATATTTGAGAGCCAGGTGCCGGATGAGTAATGTCGATATTCAGATCGCCATTTCTAGCAGCATATCCAGCTTGTGCTCCTAAAAGAAAATGGCTACGATTTACTGAAATATGATCAGCTAAAACAGCCAAGGATTGTCCTGAAAAAAGCGAAGCTAATAAAACGCCAGCAATTGGTAATCTTGTAAAATCCATGTATGACTCCCAGACTCAAAAAAACCGAAATAGCTAATAGCTATTTCGGCTCCTCTAAATAATATTCAAATTAATCTATGTTGATAACAATAGCTAACTTACCAGCATGAGTTCGTGTTTTAATATCAAACGTACCCGCTAAAGCTCCAAAGCTATCATCAAATCCAAAATGGCGACCCGGCAAGTAGTTGTATTCTAGTCTCAAGCCAACAACATCGCTCATTAACGGCACTTCAACACCTGCACCAAATAACCATGTCCACAAGCCTTTTTTCTCTGAGAAATGATCCCAAGGAAGAGGCGGAGGATTCGCTAAGAAGATATTTGTAATAGATACTTCATGATCGCTGTATTCACCACCAACTCTAAAATATGGCTTAAAGAAAGGTGGAACGTTCATTCCAAAACGACCAGAAACACCATACCTTGTGCCCTGAATGTAAGTAGCTTCACTCAAGAACAAGACCGTACCAGCTGGAAGGCCTGTTGAATTTCTAAAGTTGTGCATTTTTACATTTTCGTGACGAGCCCAATCAACATGACCCTCTAATGAGAAGAAATAATCACGCCATTGCATTTCATAACCTGCAAGCAAACCAACTGTTGTGCCTGAATCACTAATTTTAGGAGAAACAGATGCTAAAGGAGCTCCTACTGGCAAAGCAGCTAACGCACCTGGTCTCATAGCTGCAGTGCGGTAATTTGAACCCAAGTCACCTGATCGTGAAGAATATCCCACATCTAGTCCAGCGATTAACTTTCCTGGAAATAAATCCGCAGAAACAAATGGACTCACCAAGCAAGCAGTGAGAGTAACAATACTTATGAGTATCCTTTTACGTATCATTTTCTTATCCTTAGGATTAGCTTCGGCTCCTGCCCTAAAAGCAATACAACTAACAGCCAATCAATTTTATTGAGTTCATACCATCAAGCCTTGGATTATAAAGCACTCTAATCATGTCGAGCAACACATAGTCCTAACTTTTTTTCATAGTTTTAAGATCAAGGCAAATAAAAAAACTAATTTGGTTTAAAAACTAAGGCCACTTTCCATAAGTGCATCGCAGGCCTTGTTGAATATCGCCCATTCAGTGGCCCGTCAATATCGTCAAGAATGCGTCTTTCAGATCTTACATAATTATACTCACCTCGAACAACGGAATACCTCAAGAATGAGTAAACTGAATCTCTAAACAAGGGCATTTCAAAACCCAAGCCAACAAGCCAACCATAAGCTCTCTCGCTACGGCTCACACTATCAACACCGACAACAGCACCTGCTCTAAAGATATCTATTGCAACTTGCAACTCATCATTACTTACAACACCACCAACTCGAAAGTAAGGTGTCCAAAATTTATCAAGTTTCAAGCCAAATCGACCTGAAACCTCTAACATCGGTCCCCTGTCAAACTTAACATTGGTTGTAAGTAAATTTGCACCCGTCAAGTTATCAGCATATTGGAATTGCTGCTCTTCACCATAATTATCATAATTAAACCGTAGCTCTACAGAGGTTAGCCACATTGGATGGCTATCCCATTCGTAACCAACAACAGCCCCCCAAAGCGTCCCATTATCTGTGAACTTAACTTTGTTAGAAGCCAAAGTTCCTGATACAGGAACTCCTGTAGCTGCTGCCAACGCAGGGGTTGCGATCACTGTTGACGTATTCAGGTGATGAGTTCTTGATCCATATCCAACTTCAACGCCGTACAGCCAACCGCTAGCTTGCGATGCGCATGTGTAGCTCATGAGACTTAAAATCATGCAAGCTAAAAATTTTCTTTTAATGGTCAACATATTAATCCTTTTGATTGCTCCAAGTCACAATAAGCTCTTTTGCAGCCTTCACGTCATCAAGTCGTCCCACCGAGCAATTGTGCGGCGCGCTCAATACAACATCTGGTGATTTGCTAGCTTCGTCTACTACTTTAGCTAATATATCAATAAACCCGTCAAGTGTAATCATTGATTCTGTTTCTGTAGGCTCTATTAAGAAACACTCTGGCACACCCAATGGAAAATAAGTAGTTGGAGCATGTACGTCAAAGTCTAATAGTCTCTTGGCTATATCCATAGCACTAACTTTATGCTCTTTCTTTATGGCTGAAAATGTTGTTAAAAATTCATGAGAAGCCATTCTATCAGGATAAGCAAGAGGGATGTTTTTGCTGTGCAACTTGGCCTTAATATAATTAGCGTTTAATGTTGCATACTCAGTAACCCGAGTTAATCCTTCACCGCCAAGCATTTTAATATAAAGGTACGCCCTAAAAAGAATCGCAGCATTTCCAGAAAAGGCCGACAAAGCACCAATGGTTTGCGGGCGATCTTTTTGAGTAAGCCATTTAAAAGTTCCCGTTTTAGTATCTTTCCCAACAACTGGAATTGGCATAAAAGGTAATAGTCTTTTTGATACAGCAACAGGCCCACTGCCTGGCCCGCCACCACCATGAGGCGTCGCAAATGTCTTATGCATATTCATATGCATCACATCAAATCCCATATCACCAGGACGAACCTTACCCATAATGGCATTTAAATTGGCACCATCATAATAAAGCAAGCCACCTGCGTCATGAATCAGTTTTGAAACTTTATCTATCTGTCTTTCGAAAAGACCCAGCGTAGAAGGATTAGTCAACATAATCCCTGCTGTCTTTTCACTTACAACTTGCTTTAATGCTTCAAAATCTAAATCACCATCCTCTTTAGTGGGTACTTCTCTTATCGTAAATCCACACATCACCGCCGAAGCAGGATTGGTACCATGAGCTGAATCTGGCACCAACATCTCACATCTATCCGTGTCATGATTCGCCATATGGTAAGCTTTGATCATAGCGCAACCAGCAAACTCTCCCTGCGCACCAGCCATAGGTGATAATGAAACACCACTCATCCCAGTAATATATTTAAGATCTTCTTGCAATTCAAAAAGACAACTTAAAAAGCCCTGAGAATACTCTGCAGGCATAAGAGGATGAACATCCTTCATCTTTGTATGCCCAGCAATATTATGAACACCCCTTGGGTTGTATTTCATCGTGCATGAGCCCAAAGGATAGAATTGGCCATCAATGGAGAAATTCTTGTGGGATAACTTATGAAAATGTCGGATCACTTCCAACTCAGATAGCTCTGGTAACACTGGGCTATCTTCTCGCATTAAATGCTCTGGCACCTGATGCTCTAATGATTTGAGTTTCGGATGTTGCCCATGTGCTTTAGCGCCTTTTCGAGACTTTTCGAAAATAACCATTACCCTTTCTCCCAGCAATCTTTTAACGTTTCAACAAAAGTATCGATCTGTGCTTTTGTTTTTGTTTCAGTGGTACAAATGAGCAAAGTATGATCAAGTTCAGGATAGCTTTCTCCGATATTGATCCCTGGGAAATATCCACATGAAATCATTTGAGTCATAATCTCTTGCACAGGTTTAGGACAATGAACTGCTACCTCATGAAAGAAAGGGCGATTGAAAGCTAGTTTTGCACCTGGCAGCGATTCTAAGCGCTTGGCTAAATAAAGCGCATTTTGATGACTTGCGAGCGCTACTTTTTTTAAGCCTTGCGGACCCATCAAACTTAAATAGATAGAGGCTGCGGTGACAAGCAGGCCTTGATTCGTGCAAATATTAGAGGTCGCTTTGGCTCGGCGAATATGCTGCTCTCTAGCTTGCAAGGTTAGAGTGAAGCCTCGTTGATTCTTATTATCAACGGTTTCACCAATGATACGGCCAGGCACTTGTCGAATCGATTTTTTGAAACATGTTAAAAACCCGAAATAAGGCCCACCTCTGTTCATAGGCACGCCCAATGGCTGCCCTTCGCCGCAAGCAATATCAACGCCCTTTTCTCCCCATTGCCCGGGAGGCTTTAATAAGGCCATTGCCGTAGGATTGACAACACCAATAGCTAATCCACCTTTGCTATGGACCCAATCTGTCAGCATAGACACTTCTTCAAGAACACCAAAATAATTGGGCTGAGGAATGATCAAAGCTGTACAGCGCTTAAGTTGCTGATAACTTTTTTCTAAAGCCTCAATGGTTGTGTGACCTGCAGATACAGCAAAGGGAATAGATTCTATAGCGACCTTTTGAGGGGTTAATAAGCTTTCTAAAACAGTTCGGTAGCTAGGATGCAAAGAATCTGGCACATAGATGACAGGCTTGTCTTCTTTGCGCATCAATCTAACCGCCATGAGAGCGGCTTCTGCTGTTGCAGAAGCGCCATCATAAAGAGAGGCATTTGAAACATCGTGCCCCATTAAAGATGCCATCATTGTTTGGAATTCAAAGAGAATCTGTAAAGTTCCTTGTGAAGCTTCTGCCTGATATGGCGTATAAGCTGTTAAAAACTCGCCTCTTGATACCAAGTCCCACACGGCGTGTGGTATATGATGTTCGTAGGCGCCACCTCCCGCATAGTTTTCTACCTTAGCGTCTTGATGAAATTTAGATTCAATCATCACTTTAAGTTCATTTTCAGAAAGCCCATCTGCAATGTCTGACAATCCTGAAATCCTTAAATGCCCAGGTATTTCCGAAAATAAGCTCTCAACATCAGGCGCCCCAATGGCTGCCAACATCGTTTGAACTTCTTCGGCTGTATGAGGAATAAATGGCATGCTGTTAAGCTCCTTCTTCTTCTTTCACGTGCTCTAAATATTCTTCACTAGATAATAAATCTTCCCACTCACCATCATCATAAGGCTTCATTTTATAAATCCAGCCATTGAAATATGCATCTTCATTGATCATCTCTGGATTGTCACTTAAAGCCTCGTTGACCTCCATGACTTCACCCGACATAGGTGTATAGATATCAGAAGCAGCCTTCACAGACTCAACCACGCTTATTTCTTCGCCAACTTTTACTTCTCTACCTATCTCCGGCAGTTCGACAAAAACAACATCACCCAATAATTTTTGAGCAAAATCACTTATTCCAACCACAATCATGCCGTCTTCTTCGCGACGCGCCCATTCATGACTAGATAGATATTTAACGTCATCTGATATATCGACCATTGCTTCTCTCCTTTTTTATTTTAGTTTTATAAACAACAGATTTTACCTAAACGCACAAAAGGTGGTTTCACACATTTAGCATTAACAAGCTGACCGCGCAAATCAACATCAACGGTCTGATATGGTTCATTAGGGATTCGAACAAGTGCTACAGATGCTTTCATTAATGGAGAATAACTACCACTGGTCACAACACCTTCGCGACCATCTGGACATTGAACTTTCATGCCGCCACGAATGAGCCCCTTACCTTCTAAAAAGATGCCTGTTAACTGATTCGCGATACCTTCCTTTTTCTGTGTCAATAAGGCTTCTTTACCTATAAAATTGCGCGCTTCATCTTTAAAGTCTACGGTCCAGGATAAGTTTGACTCAAGGGGCGTTACCGTTTCATCCATATCAACGCCATACAGATTGAGCCCTGCTTCTAAACGAAGCGTATCCCTTGCTCCAAGACCTGCAGGTTGTGCACCTTTTTCAATTAATTGCTGCCATAGCGGAATTAAAGTATCAGCAAGCCCTGCTATTTCTAAGCCATCCTCGCCCGTGTAGCCTGTTCGAGCCAGCATAAGATGATGACTTGACACGCATTGAAACGGCTTAAGCGCAGAGATCTTCTCTTGCGCATCAACGCCTAAGCATTGTGCAACCAGTGCTCTAGCTTTTGGCCCTTGCACAGCGATTAAACCAAAGTCACTCATGAGCTCAATGCTGACATCAAACGATCTGGTTTTATCTTCAAGCCAACGAATATCTTTTGTTGTTGTGGCTGCATTAATGATAATTCGATAATGCTCATCGCTAAGCTTATACGTAATCAAATCATCAATAATGCCACCTCGCTGATTAAGCATGCAACCATATAGCGCTCTATTGTTGTCTAGCTTAGCAACATCATTGGCTAAAACAAATCTGAGAAAATCTTTCGCTTGAGTGCCATGAATATCAGCAATAGCCATGTGTGAGACGTCAAACATGCCCACATGTGATCGAATAGCTTCATGCTCTTTCAACTGAGAGCCATAATGAAGAGGCATTGTCCAGCCGCCAAAAGGGACCATTTGTGCACCTAATTTTAGATGCTCACTATAAAGAGGGGTTTGACGATCTGAATGCTTGTCCTTGTTTAGCGTTGTCATGATGATTTCTCCCTAAATAGGGTATGGTAAACCCTATTCTCCCTAAAGCAACATCAATCATTTTATTTTTTAAACTGGCTGTGAGATTGATCCTATTTAATCCCCAATTTCTAAGACTCAACAAGCTAATGTTCCGACTTTTAAACCCATAATGAAAAGCATCCATGGCGCTTTGCAGTATTAAGGCGTGGGATCGTCGTTGTCGTTGATATCGATTAAGATATCGTGGTAAGTCAATTTTACCCGCTTCTAACCAGATCTTAAGGGCATCAAATAAAGTGGCCACGTCCATCAACCCTAAATTTAAGCCTTGACCTGCAAGCGGATGAATAACGTGAGCAGCATCACCAACTAAAATACAACGCTCTTTCCAGTAATACTTAGCTAATTGTCTATTTAAAGGAAACATAACTCTAGGTGTTTCAAGATGCATATCCCCAAGCACATGCTCCACAGCATTGGCTAACGATTTTTCGAAAAGCGCCCCTGGACATGCAAACTTTTCTTGTGCATCATCTGAATCTAGAGACCAAACTAAAGATATTTGGTGCGAATTAACCATTGGCAAAAGCGCCACTGGTCCCGTAGGATGAAAACATTGAAGTGCTGTTTGTTGGTGAGG
Source organism: uncultured Francisellaceae bacterium (assembly GCA_964351745.1). Lineage (GTDB taxonomy): Bacteria > Pseudomonadota > Gammaproteobacteria > Berkiellales > Berkiellaceae > CAYNJF01. The sequence continues at coordinate 38,136 of CAYGPI010000007.1, read as the reverse complement.
TTTCTCACAAGACACCGTTGCCACAATCGCTTTTTGATGATAACTCTTTTGTTGAACAGCGATACCTGCCTTTTCACGCAAATAAGACTGTCCACCATCTGCAGCGATCAGCAAACTAGCCTGAATGGATAATTGTCCTTTTAAGCTGATTAGACCACAGGAAGTATCAACGTCTTCTATCTCTTGCTCAAAGAATAAGTCTACTCGACCTTCTTGCTCTAATCGCTCGATGAGAACTTGAAGTAGAACTTTCTGCTCAACAATCCAGCCCAGCTGAAAATCTTTCATTTGTTCTGAATCAAATTCAACTTCACCATCGGCCAAATAATCCCATACCTTCATGTTTGTATAGGGGCTTACACCATGCCTTTCGATGAGAGGCCATAGCCCTAAATTTTTTAACATGTTGACAGAAGCATGATTTAGCGCAACGACTCTCGTGTTTGTCTGCCCTGAAACAACACAAGGTTTTGCTATTTTTTCTATGAGACAAACTTTAACTTGTAACCTTGATAAAACAAGGGCGCTAAGTAAACCAACAACTGCGCCACCAACAACTGCGAGATCATAGCTGCGGACATCTTTCATAAGCCAAACCCTAAGTTAAAGTGGCTCACTTGATTTTTAAAACCAGGGATCAAGTCAACCAAAGACAAACCTAGACTTTTTGCCCACCGCGGGATTTGATGAGTTCCCATTTTAGAAGCCATAAGATGGGTATATTTCAACATATTATCTTGATCACGCTTACGAAGCTTTGTGTAGTTTTGAAAAATATCACTCAACACAGCTTGTTTATCGTGCAATTGCGTTGCGATATGGTGCAAATCTCTTAAACTTAAATTAAGCCCTTGTGCCGCAATGGGGTGCAAACTATGAGCAGCATTTCCTAATAGCAAAGCATTATCAGTGGCTTGCATCTGAGAAACAACTGACTGCAAAGGAAATTCTTTTCGAAATAAACATTTAGGCTTAAAATAGGCTAAGCGTTTAAATTGCTCGCATAATTGCTCAACAAAAACTTCAGGTGTTGCACGTTGCATATATTGGGCATCAATGGGTGGTTGAGTCCATATGCAGGTCGCTAAAGTGCCTTTCATAGGCAAAATGGCCACAACCCCTTGCTCACAAAAATGCTCATAAGCTATGGACTGATGCTCTGCTTCAAAAGATAAAATAGACACTGTCGCCGTTTGTTGATAATCAAATGTTTGAACACTGATCCCTAAAGCTTCTCTAGTTTTAGAGAACTGACCATCACAAGCCACACAAATCTGCGCCTCTATAAGCGCTTTCTGGTTAGCTGTTTGATAATGAATTTTCCAGGGACTTTCTGGCTCTAAATGGGTGATAGAGGCACTATCAATCACCTGCACATCAAAATCAGCCAACTTTTGATAAAGCACCCTTTCCAAATGATGCTGCTCTATCACGCCCCCTAACATTTCTAAATCAAGCGCTTGGCTTTTTATGCGTGTGGCTCCGAGATGTCCTTTTACAGAGACATGAACTTCTTTAATAGGAGATAAATAAGCACGCAAATCATCTAAAAGCCCAAAAGCTTGTAAAATTTTTATACTTTTAAAATTTAAAGCTAAAGTGCGACTTCTTTCAAGACTTAAAAAACTTTGAAGCGGTCTTTGTTCAATTAAAGTCACTTGTGGATATTTTTTTTTAAAGACTAAAGCAGCCATAGCCCCAATCGGGCCACCTCCCACAATCACAACATCTGCCGTCATAACTTTGTCATCATTAAAGCTTCAATCTCTGCTATGGTTTTAGGCACTTCTTTAGATAAAATATCTGGCTCACCATCCGTGATCAAAACATCATCCTCAATCCGAATACCTATTCCTCTCAAGGCTTCAGGAATTGTGTGGTCTTCTTGCGGAAAATATAAGCCTGGCTCTATGGTCAACACCATACCCGGCTTTAAAGTGCGCCAAAGTTTATCAACTTTATAATCACCAACATCATGAACATCGAGACCTAACCAGTGTCCACTGTTGTGCATATAGTAAGGCTTGTAAGCTTCTTGCTCGACAAGCGCTTTAACTTCGCCTTCTAAAACACCAAGCTCAATCAATCCCGCCACCATCACCTCTAAAATGACAGCTTGCATACGATTCCATGGCTCTCCTGCCTTCGCCACGTTGATAGCCGCTAACTGAGCTTCGAGCACAATATTATAAACCGCTTTTTGGGGCTCAGTAAAAACACCATTGATGGGAAATGTTCTAGTGATATCAGAAGCGTACCCTTGGTATTCGCACCCCGCATCAACCAAGACTAAATCGCCATCTTTAATTTTTTGATTGTTTTTGATGTAATGGAGAACACAAGCATTCTTACCGCCTGCAACAATTGAGGTATAGGCCACGTCATGAGCGCCATGTTTTAAGAATTCGTAGTTATATTCTGCTTCAAGCTCATACTCAAACATATCAGCACGAGCATGAAGCATGGCTCTGATGTGAGCCTTTGCTGAGATGCTAGCAGCTTTTCGCATACGAGCCATTTCATCGCCCATTTTAAAAAGCCTTAACTCATCTAGCAAATAGCTTAAATCGATATGATTAGTAGGCACTTGCCAGCCTGCTCTTTTCATACGGCTCATCACGTTTAAAGCAGAATGCACATAAGAGCCCGCGACATGCTGAGGATCTAAAGGATAATAAAGCTTCTCGCAGCCTTTAAGCAGTTCCGGCAAAAGTTCAGCGATTTCTTCAAAGGCATAAGCTTCATCAAACCCAAATTCAGCCACGGCCTTTTGTGGACCTATGCGCTCCCCTACCCACCTTTTTTCAAAATCACTACTTTCTTGGCAAAATATAATCGCTTTTTGCTTCTGATCCACACACACCAATAACAGTAGCGTATTATCCTCTGGCCACCCTGACAAATAGTGAAGATAACTATCTTGTCTAAAAGGATAGTGCGCATCACCATTTCTTATGATTGTCTTGCTCGATGGAACCAAGCAAGCACTTTGCGCACCCATCCTCTCAAAGGCTTTAAACCTTCGATCAGCATAATGTTGAAGGTGGCGGTGTTGGGGACTCATATCAGCTCCTTAGTGGATTGTTTCTTCCTTTTGCTCAGCGGCTTGATTTTGAAAAATCATCACTGGCACTAATCGCACATACTCAATAAGCTCTACAAAAGCTGCTTCATTCTGGAGCTCATCTTGCTCATCATAATCTAAATCAATCATTTCAGATAAATCGCTGAGCGCGTCCTGTATATCTTCCGTGTTCAGAACTTCTGGTTTACCAGCAATCCCTAGGCCATACATAAAGCCTTTACACCAAGCACTTAGCGCTGCGGCCCTTGCGGCAAAAGCAGTTTCATCATCTGGCAAACATAAGGTTATACCATATTCGCCTGAGAATAGATCTGCCTGACACCCCCTAAAGAGATGCCCCATCATTTCTAGAAATGGTATATATTTGGGATCTTCCAAAACTTCTTGAAATTCATCAAGAATAAATTTCGCCCAAACCATTTCCGCTTGTCTCATGTCTTTGAGACACACAAAACCAAAGGCTATGCCTTGGACTTCAGATGCCACTAGATCAGTGTCTATCTCTGCCATCGCTTGTGTTAAAACTTCGTGGCCAACTAACTTAACTTCGTAACTCATATTTCATTCACTCATGTGCAAAAACATCCGCATTCTAACATAGACTCAGAACTCTTTAACTAAGAGAACGATCTAAGTCATTCTCATATTATATTTGAGCTTGATGCCTGGCACTGGCTGTTTAAACCACGTACACTTTCTATAATAACAACGGTATCTTGCAACAGGAGCGAGGTTTATTATGACGGATGAAGACAAAGAGACAAAAGTAAGGATTTTAGACAAAGAATTTCGAGTAAACTGTCCCAAAGACAAAAAGGACGAGCTTTATGAGGCTGCCAGTTACTTAGATAAACATATGCGCCAAATTAAAAATTCCGGTCGCGTCATTGGATTAGAGCGCATTGCTGTGATGGCTGCTCTGAATATCTCGCATGAGTTATCTAACTTGAAAAATAGAAATCCTCATGAAGATTCTAGTGTCAATGACAGGTTACAAGCGTTGCAGCACAAAATTGATGATGCTCTTAGTGAAAATCTAAAGCCTTATGATAAAATGTCGTTTAGCACAAATTTAGACTATGAAGTTTCACAAGAGTCTGAACTTGAAGAAAATGCAGATGCAATTTCATAATGAGCTATTTTTGATGACGAAAATAAGTCATCAAAGAGAAACATAGTTAAATAACACAAAGCTGATTTTAGACAAACACCCAGCAGTCTAAGTGGCAAAGCGTAAATCCAAATTGGTGCTATAGGCAGATGATCGTTTATCAACTACATCTTGAGCCGATGCTTGAAAACAGGGAACCAGAGCGAATCCATTGTTGTGCATGTCTACCTTGAGTAGAAAGCCTGATATGGATCCGAGGTGCCCACTTGAACCTTTGGGTTCAAGTGCAATTGTTAAACAGGATGTCTGTAGCACCTCCTTTATTTGAAAGACTTTTAACAAGGTGGATCAATTGCCCTTACCGAATTTGAAAAATAAAATTCGTCAACGCCTCAAACGCCATAGGGCTTCTTTGGACCAAGCTTATATTCTTAACCACTCAATCTCACTCTCAAATCAACTAAAGCAATTATCCATCATCAAACATGCTAAACATATTGGTTTCTATATGCCTTTTAAAGGTGAAATCAATGTTCACTTCTTCATACAGTCCACCTGGGCTAAGTATAAAAGCTACTATCTACCCGTCTTACCAAAAAACCATTCTAGCGCTTTATCTTTTGCACGCGTATACCATCAAACGGCCCTTAGAAAGAATCAATTTGACATCCTAGAGCCAGCGCTTTCTTTGACCAATCATCGCTCAGCCATGTTACTAGATGTTGTCTTATGCCCTTTAGTCGCTTTCGATACTTTGGGCCACCGCTTAGGGATGGGAGCAGGATTCTATGATAGAACTTTTGCCTTTAAACAGTCTCTTAACCGCAAACCTTGGCTCGTAGGCGTTGCTTATGACTTTCAAGAATGCGCTTATGTGCCACACCACCCTAGAGATGTGTCTCTTGATGCTATTGTCACGCCAACTCGTACAATCATCACATAGCTTTTCGCCGCTCTAAAAACACAAAAGAAACCTAAGAGTTAAGTGCATACACCCTATAAAATGGAATTTAATAATTCAATCAAAGCTATTCCTTGACAAAAGATCCAAAAAATATCGACCGATATAGAATCATATAACGACAGAGCAGGAGTTAGCATCTAGCCGGTAAAGTTGACTCTTTCTAATATTCGCAGCAAACTTGGCAACAGGACCAAAACCACCTTGATTGCTCTAACAATTAGGCAGGCAGACAACATCATATGAATAACTCTTTTCCTTTAATCACTGATACTAAAGTACTCGAGATCAATATCGAAGATACCTTAGAGCCAATGCTCGACATTAAAACGCTTGGGACGATAGCGATTGGTCCCTCCCCAGAAATACCTAATAATACTGACTACACAAAGATGCGAAAAACAGTCTATGATATGCTGTTAAGAGCGCAGCAGCTCTTGCCAAAGGGATTAAAATTTTGCTTATATGAAGCATATCGAAGTCTAGAGCTGCAAAAGTTGCTTTTTGATACTCGCCTCAAAAATGTTGCTGATTTATATCCTAACTACGACGCTAATCAGCTCTTTCAAGAAACCATAAAAATGGTCTCTCCCGTCACCCTCATCGATGGCTCCAGCAATATCCCACCGCATAGTACTGGCGCGGCCATTGATGTTTACTTACTTGATCAAGACAATCAACCCATCGACATGGGGATCCATCCTAAAGATTGGTTGCAAGATACTGCTGGAGTTTTGTCGCAAACCAATTCTTCAGTGATATCCAAAATAGCTCAACAAAACAGACACCTTATGAATGAGGCTCTCTCCAAGGTTGGATTTATAAACTACCCAACTGAATATTGGCATTGGTCTTATGGCGATCGATATTGGGCACACGCGACAGCTGCAAAGCATGCATTATATGGCTCCATCCAAAAGGGTAATCCTATCTTTTAGCTAGTTTCTTTAAAAAGAGTCTTTCATTCATGACATAAAATCCTTAGACTTATTTTTATTTATTAATGAGCAGCATGAGTAAACAATATTGGCTATTCAAATCAGAACCAGAAACCTTCAGCATAGACGATTTAATTAACTTACCAAAAAAAACAGATGGTTGGGAAGGGATCCGAAATTACCAAGCACGTAATTTTTTGAGAGATGACGTCAAAAAAGGCGATCTTGTTTTCTTCTATCATTCCAACTGCAAAGTGCCTGCTATTGTCGGAGTGATGGAAGTTGTCAAAGAAGCTTATCCCGATGACACGGCTTTTGATCACAAATCAAAATATTATGATCCCAAAGCAACCGATGAAAATCCACGATGGTTTAGAGTTGATGTAAAGCATCAAAGAAAATTCAACTCAGCGATATCTTTAACAGATTTAAAAATGAATCCAAAACTAAAAGACATGCCGCTCGTCAAAAAAGGAAATCGACTATCCATATTGCCAGTCACGGAGAAGCAATGGCAAGCTGTATTGGATATGCTAGATTAATGTCGCAAGCATACAGAGATCTAAAATGGGCGCTCACTTCGCCTCAAATGCTGCATCTATGCACTAAACATATACAGCAACCGAAAGATCAACCGCCATGTTTAGATTGGTTAGCAGAGCAAGAACAAAATATCCAAAATTTAGAGCAAGCACTCTCAAAAAACCCAACGCATCGACTAGGTCTGTATTACGAACATTTAATTCAATATTTTTTTGAATCTCACCCAGATTTTGAGCTGCTCTTATACAATCATCAAATTTACGAAAACAAACAAACGCTTGGTGCCTTTGATTTTGTTTATCAAAATAAAGAAAAGCAAATCGTACATCGTGAGTGCGCCGTTAAATTTTTCTTGGGTGTACCTCATTTGGGCGATACTGACCAATCGCCTTGGTCCAACTGGTGGGGCCCAAATAAAGTGGATAGGCTTGATAAGAAAATAAACCTTATTCTTGAAAAACAGATCCAACTGAGTCATCTTCCTCAAGCTCAAGATTTTCTGAGCGAAAAAAATATTAACATCGATGTCAAAGAAGTTGATATCAAAGGTTGCTTATTTTACCCGTATCAAAAGTCCATGCCCGCTCCTAAAGGAGCCTCTAAAGTGCATTTAAGAAGTGAATGGCTCACCGTCGATGATTTTAAAAGCATGGAAACAAACAGTTACTGGGAAACTCTACCCAAAATGAGGTGGCTAAGTCCTGCTGTCAGTCATCACCAGATCCTGGACACACCTCATTTCAAATCAAACATCCAACAATATTTTGCCAATCATGATCAACCTATTTTGGTTGCCGAATATGCCAGTCACGCGATAGGCCAGACAGAAACAAGACGATTATTTATCACACAAAACACTTGGATAGAACAAGAGGGACATCATGGATCAATCTGAACTAAAAAGAGAGGCCGCATTAGCTGCCATTTCATTTATCGAGCCTAATAGCATCATTGGCGTTGGCACGGGATCAACCGTCAGTTATTTTATTGATGCCTTAGATGCGGTCAAGTCCGATCTCATCGGTGCTGTCCCTAGCTCCAAAGACACGGAAAACAAGTTGAGGGCTTTAAATATTCCTATTCTTGACATCCATGCCGGGCCTATTTCTCTTTATGTTGATGGGGCTGACGAATTCAATGACGCAGGCCAGCTTATCAAAGGGGGTGGCGGAGCCCTTACTCGAGAAAAGATTATTACCTATTGCTCAGAAAAATTTGTCTGTATTGTCGATGAGAGTAAACATGTTAAGATCCTTGGTGAATTTCCGCTGGCTGTAGAAGTCATCCCCATGGCACGCAGTCTTGCCGCCAGAGAAATTGTAAAATTAGGTGGCGACCCAGCGTACCGAGAAGGTTTTACAACAGATAATGGCAATATCATTCTTGATATTTATAACCTTTCTCTCTTAGAGCCTAAGAAAATGGAAGAAGCGCTTAACAACATTACCGGGGTTGTTTGTAACGGAATTTTTGCTAAAAAGGGTGCCGATGTTTTGCTGATTGCGAGTAATGAGGGCGTTAAGAAAGTCATTTTATAGGCCATTAATCAGAAATTAGACTGAACATACCTTTGTCAATTTCGAATTTTGAGCTTACTCAGTAACAACATAACTTCATTTGTGATAGGCATGGAGCAAGCAAACATGAATAAAAAAAACACAGTGTCGAAAAAAGAAGTTACAGATTTATTTTATCGAATACTTTCTGGTGGCCCAAGAGTAAGATTGCTGGAATCTACTATAGATTTAGGATTAGCTGAGCTTTTATACCATCACAAAGAGATGTCCGAAGCAGATATTATTAAACATTTAGAAATCAATCCGTTTAGGGCTGAAAAATGGCTTTACCTTTTATCTCAATCTAATTTCTTAAAATATAATTCAAAACTTAGCACTTACTCCCTTGGCCCCATTCTAGTAAAACTAGTAGGCAACAATAAAGATGCTTGGTGGTTTTTTAAAGAAATGATATTTTCTTGGCAAACAGTTGCATACCAAGACATGATCGCTATGTTACAGGGGAGCGAAGTCTACAAAGATATTAATTGGCCTCCGAAAACTGATATAGATTCCATCTCTTTAGAAGAGTGGATGAGTCGAACCGTAATCTCAGCGATAAGTACGTTAGAAGCTCATGTTGATTTTACTAATATCAAGCGTTTGCTAGATATTGGAGGTGGCGAAGGCACAATGGCAACAACCCTTGCCAAAAAATATTCTCATTTAAACATTACTGTATTCAATCTAAAGCTCCCTTGCGAGTTAGCTAAAAAAAATATAGATAACGCCAATGTTTCAAGTCAAGTGAAGACACATGAAGGTAATTTTCTTACAGATAAAGATTTTCCTAATGGTTATGATGCCATTATCTTTTCTCGTGTTCTGTGTGACTGGCCAGAAGAAGTATGTTTGAAACTATTCGAAATGTCTTATAGAGCTCTACCTAAAGGCGGGCAGTTTATTATTTGTGAGCCATTTAGAGAAAGTAATAAAGCACTTTCCCTTGTTTGGGAATATAGATATCTATTTTGGGATAATTTTGGCAAAGGTGTCTATAAATCTTATGATAAATATGTGCAAATGCTAAAATCGGTTGGTTTTAAACCGGGTTTCTATTCAAAACCTAGTGAAGATGGCATCTATCAAGTGCTTATATCTACAAAAGAGTAAAGAGGATTAAAAAAATTTTGAAACACTAAGCATCGGTCATGACTCTCATAGTCTTTACTTTTCGCTACGGGTATAAGAGTACTCTGAAGGAACCGCACCATGAAAACGTTTCATTTTAAGATCTGCATCGCTATGCAACCAAAACAATAATGTATTTCGATATTTCGCTTTATTCGGTACATAAGTGTGAAAAGAGTCTGGCGTCGTTTCAAAAATTAACATGGAATTTGAAATCGGAGGAATTAACTTCACAGGGTTATTCTGAAGGTACCCCTCATAACTTTCGTACAAACCTGTTTCGCCGCCATTTCCTTCGACGTAGTCTGGATTGTCGAGGTAAAAAATACCAATAACCGATCTCATTTGCAAATCCAAATTTAAGTCTTTAGCTTCTTGAGGACCACTAATAAAATAAGGAGCATCATAGAAAAGTTGCTTAACATTATCATCTCCTGGCTTTGATTTTGGCATTCCTACATAGCAATAATCATTGTGGGCACTAAATGGTTTAGAGCCAAATACTTGAGAGTGAAAAGTTATAGAAACATTTTTTGTCAATGGGACACCAAATAATTTTGAGAAAAATTCAATCCAGACTGGTTGGTATAATAAATTAATCGGCGCACCAATGTTTGGTGGTAATTGCCAGTGAGAGGCATCGAAGCCATAATGAAACTTTTGAAATCGTTGCAAGTCTTTTGGCTCATCAGCCTCTAAGACACCTTTTTGTAAAGTGGTTTCAAATTCATGACAGAGACTAAGATAGAAATCTCTTTTAAAAAAATTTCTAATGTTTACATGTGGAAACGGTTTAAGATCCAAGAAGGTCGGCATTGTTTGAATGATGGGTATTGAAGGTACCCCTTCAACTTTTCTAGTTGTTTTCTTTTTAAACCATGACATATAAGCCTCACTTGCACAGTATTATTTTCTTGAAATCAAAACTTGACATGCGCTTCTTTTATCAACACCTGAGTAAAAAGTAGGCTTAAAACCAACTGATTTTAGCATTTGTACATATTTATCATGAGATTTATAGACACCTTTGCCAAAATTATCCCAAAATAGATATCTATACTCCCAAACAAGGGAAAAAGCTTTATTGCTTTCTCTAAATGGCTCACAAATAATAAACTGCCCGCCTTTAGGTAGAGCTCTATAAGACATTTCAAATAGTTTCAAACACACCTTTTCAGGCCAATCACACAGAACACGAGAAAAAAGTATAGTATCATGACCTTTTGGAAATTTCTTATCCTCTAGAAAATTACCTATATGTGGCTTCACTTTATTTGTAAGGTCAAGATTTTTTATCTTTGTTGCAGCTAACTCACAAGCTGTTTTTAAGTTATATATTGTGACATATAAATCAGAATACTTTTGTACGAAAGTGGTTGCCATTGTGCCATCCCCTCCCCCAACATCTAACAAACTACTTATTTTAGCAAAATCAACATAGTCTTCTAAGATTTTCATCGTATGAGTTGATGTCCGTCCCATCCATTCTTCTAAAGAAACTGTATCAAGCTCATTTTTTGGGGGCCAATTAACATCCACTTCAACTTCAGCCCCCTTTAACATAGCTGTTATATCCTGGTAAGCTACTGATTGCCAAGAGCGAGTCATTTCTTTAACAAACCACCATTCACTCGTATTTTGACCAATTAGCTTTTCAAAAATGGAACCTAGTGAATATTTCTCAATTTTCAAGTTATATTTTAAAAAACCAGCTTCAGATAAAAGAAAAAGCCATTTTTCTCCTCTGAACCTTTGAAAGTTCAACTTCTTTATAATGGTGGCTCCTGAGAGTTCTTTCTGATGATACAAAATCTCTGCCAAATTTGAATCTATCATAGATTCAAATAATCTTACCTTTGAGCCGCCCGCAAGCAGTTGATAATACAATTCTGAAATATCTTTTCTAGTCGTTGCATTTTGAACTTTCATACTATTTGATTAATCATCTAACAAACCACCATTAAAACGCCCTAACGCCAAGTTTTTCAAATGACATAACTTTGTGGTGTACAGTTTATGATGTTTACTCTATGGCTTCTTAAAAGAGAGTATTAGTAAAAAAAATTTAACTATTTTCTCACACTCATAAAAATATTTAATTCTCATTGAATAAAATGGCGCTTAAAAAATAAAGTGAATGCTCATAATATGGATCGCATATAGCTCACGATAAGCACACTCCATAAACTTAAATTAAGCAGTATTATCAACATCACTGCAGCGCTGCCATAATCTTTAATTTTTTTAAGACTAGGCAATCTTTGCATTGAAATTTCATCACACAAGATTTCTAGCCCTGAATTAATTAACTCAACCACCATGACAAGCACCCAGCCACCTATGATCATGAGGGTTTCCATCGGACTTGAGGCAACCCAAAAAGCTGCTGGACAAATCAAAGCGAAAGCGATGCACTCTTGTCGAAAGGCTGTCTCATGTTTGAAGGCAGCCCATAAACCTTCTAATGAATATCCTATGGCCTTGATTATTCTAATCATGCTTTTGCTTCTTTCTGAACTTCTATCGGCCGCTCTCCAGGTTTCCCACCTGTCATGCCAGCCGTTAAAATTAAGCTCATGGCTTGGTTCACATTCAAGTCTAACGGGATTAAAGCTTTACGCGGCATAGCTATCATAAAGCCACCTATCATATAGCTCATTGGAATATAAACTAAAACATCCTTTTCAGTCCCCAAAGCATCCGGGAGTCCTTCTAAAGAGTTTCGGGTGACAAAACCCATGATTTTGATTTTTCCCATTTTTAGCAAAACTGCTTGATTATGTTGAGTCTCTTGCGTGCGCTCAAAAAACTCAACTAAATCTTGAATCGAGCTATAAATGGTTTTCACAAATGGGATTTTTTTTACGATGCCATCTGCTAATTGATAAAGTTGTTTCAAGATCCAAGCATTGACCAAAATACCTAGAACAAAGATTAAAATAATACCAACTAATATTCCGAGTCCATCAAAATAATATTGCGAAGGAATAAACAATTGAAGAATTTGACCAAAAAACGCCTCGATGTTACTAAAAATCCAAATCACAACCGCCAAAGTTACAACGATAGGAACAAACGCTTTTAAGCCAATTAAAAAATATTTTTTAAACATACTTCCCTCGAGTGATCACGACGATGCCTCACGAATCACCCTTAGCGGGGATTGTTTACTGACATCATATAAAATAAAGTAACCAAATCCTGTTAACCCAACAAAAGCAACCGCCCCCATCCAACCTAGCTGTAACCAGGAAACGTGATATTGAAGGTCAAAGAGCCTGGAGCTTAACTCATTCAGTATCCACGTGCTACCCAAAGCAGCTAATAAGATAGTGATAAAGCCCACAAAAACAAATTCGATCAGTGTTATCTTCCTTATGAGTTTCTCTGAACCACCTATGAGCCGAATTAAAGAAGCATCTTGATAGCGTTGACGCTTAGATGACATCAGAATAACGTAAAGAATGATAAATGCAAAAAGAATGACTAACCCAACTAAACCTGATAAAACCTGTACCAGCACATATAATATTTTCTGCACATCTTCTAGCAATTGAGCGATGTCAAAGACGGTGACTTCGGGAAAATTTTGCCCTAAGTTCACGGCTAGCTCATCTTTAGTATCATCGACATAAAAACTTGTCATAGCTGTCGCTGGCAAAGACTCTAAATTGCCAGGTGGAAAGATAATAAAAAAATTAGGCTTAAAACTTTGCCAAGAGACTTCTCGTATATTATAGATTTCACCCTGAATTTTCTGACCCGAAATCAAAAAATCTAAGGTATCACCAATTTGAACACCGATTCTTCTTGCAAACCCTTCTTCTATTGATATCAAAGGCTTATCTCGAAGATCTGGTGACCAGTTTTGACCTTTTAAAATCTGATTGTCCGTGGGCAATGACTCTGCCCAGGTGATATTTAGAGATCGGTTCAAACCATTTGGCAAACGGCCTTTCCACTCGGTTATGGGCTCCCCTTTCACATGAGTGACGCGGCCTCGAATCATAGGATAAACAACAAATGGCTCATTCGTATATGTCTTAATCAATGACTGGATAGCCGTGACTTCTTCCATGGGAATATTAATCAAAAAATGATTAGGGGTTTTTTCTGGTAAGCTGGCTTGCCATTGTGATAAAAAACCCTGTTGAATGCCATGAAGTATAAACATCGTCATAAAAGCTAAGGTTAAACACAAAACTTGAGCGGCTCCCTCAGATGCCCTATATCGAAGCTGAGCTACCGCGCATTTCACAGCAAGATTCTTTGACGACCATTTTGTCAAAAGATAGATAAAAGCTAATAGAGACAAATAGCTTAGAAAGCCTCCCCACCCAAAACCAGCTATAAGGATCAAAGTTAAAGAGGCATTTTGAATATATCCATATAGTAGACCACAACACATTAACGTGACCAAACTATATATCCACCACAAGGCTGGTAGTTTAAGATCATGCCCTTTGAGGATTGTTAAAGGCGACATACGGCCCGTTAATAACATCTCAGGCAAAGTAAAACCTACAAGTAAAAAAAGTGCGATCCCTAAACTCATCACAGTGGGGGCTAAAGTCCACATATATCCATTAGATGGGAATATAGATTGACCTAAATGAGCTATTAATGCTGTTGCACCGATACCTAACAGCACGCTTAAAACAATAAAACATCCCCCCCAAAAAACTAGGCCTCCCATTAACAGACGGACCATCATCCACGGTGAGGCACCCAGTACCCTATATATACCAAAAGTAGACAAACGCTCCTTGACCCAAAACCTAGTCGACAGACTGATAGATATCCCTGCTAAAACAACCGTTAATACTAAAATCAAGCCTAAATATCGACTTGCATATTGAACAACCTTTTGCAGAGGTGATGTACCTTGTGTGGCATACTCAATGGTTATATTTGGATCCGTACTTCGCGAAACCCACTCGCCAATCTGATTTAAGAAGCCTCTCTCACCAGCGAGCCAATATGAAAAAGTAGCTCTTGATCCTGGCGCAATAATACCAGCATCTTTTAAATCTTTTAGATTCATAATAATTCTGGGTGCAAGCAATAAAAGCCCATTTGCAGCATCAGATTCTTTGACAATCATGCCCGAAATGGTGTATTGCTTATCACCAATTTGAATGGGATCCCCAATTTTGGCACCCATCTGCAATAAAAAGCGACGCTCTACCCAAATACTGCCTTCTAAAGGTGCTTTATCAACAGAAATTCTATTTTGATTAGCCTGCTCTACTATCGTTTCCCCCATAAGAGGGTAAGACAACCCTACTGCTTTGAGACTTGTGAGCTGAAATTTATCTTCAAACCCAGCCATCGTTAAAGTCGATTGGATCTCTAAATAGTTTAAATTTAACCGCTCGACTTCGTCTCTAAGACTCGCAGGTAACGGCTCACTAGATGATATAATGCTTTGAGCCCCAAGCGTAGTTGCTGCATTATCATAAACGGTTTGCCAAGCGTGCTCATTGACATGGGCAATGATCGTCAAAAAGAATGTTGCTAAAAATAACACGCCTAATAATGCCCTGATAGGCGTGGCTTTTCTTTCACGATAAATCAGCGAGACTCCAAGCGACAAGTGTTTTAATCCCATTAAGCGACGAGTCATGCCTGCTCCTCAAGTAGACCATCATGTAAGCGGTATATTTTTTGAGATCGGGCACTTACAACAGCATCGTGAGTCACCATCATTAAAGTTGTTTGAAAATCTGCATTAAGCTCATATAATAACTCAACAACCCCCAACCCTGTTTTTTCATCAAGACTACCTGTTGGCTCATCTGCAAAAATAATCTTTGGTCTTGTCACAAACGCCCTTGCTAGAGCAACACGCTGTTGTTCGCCACCTGACATGGTTTTTGGGTAATGATTCAATCGATGAGTTAATCCGACTTTAGCCAAAATATCGGTTGCCAATGAGGCTCCATCTGGTATGCCAGCAATATCACAGGCCAATACAACATTCTCCAAAGCAGTAAATTGCGGCAACAGATAATAATTTTGAAAGACAAACCCTATCTCAGCCTGTCTTATTGATGAGCGCTTATTTTCATCATAAATTTCAAGAGGATGGCCCAATAGCTTGATGTGTCCACTTGTTGGAGAATCAAGGCCAGCTAATATACTAAGAAGTGTTGATTTGCCTGAGCCTGAAGCACCAACAATCGAAATTGTCTCTGACTGTTTGACGACTAAGTTAACACCCTTTAAGATGGAAATAGACTTTGAGCCGAAAGGCACTTTTTTTTCAACCTTGATTGCTTCGATGACGACCATGAAAATGATAAATCCTTTAAAAAATATATTAAGACTATGGTTACTGAGCTTAACACTGATGATGCCCTGTGCGCTTTTTGCAACTGCACAAATTGTTGTGATTGGTGATAGCTTAAGCTCAGGCTACAAAATGGACCCAAAACTAGGATGGGTTAATCTTATCAACAATAAATTAACTGAGTGCAACCTCTCTTATGAAATGGTCAATCTCAGCACCAGCGGGGACACCACAAGAATCGGGCTTGAAAAACTTAGCTTTGCCTTAGAAAACAAACCTGAAATAGTTATCATCGAACTTGGTGGCAATGATGGCCTTAGAGGCGTTTCATTGAAAAGCATCCATAACAATCTAAATAAAATGATTGAACAAAGTCTAGACTCCGGCTCTATAGTGCTCTTACTTGGCATAAAGCTCCCTCCTAATTATGGCGCGAGTTTTACCAAACAGTTTCACAATATTTATCAAGATCTTGCGAAACAGCATTCACTACCTTTTGTCAGCTTTATCTTAGAAGGTGTGGCTCAAAATAAATCCCTAATGCGCTCAGATGGTATTCATCCCACCTCACAAGCCCAGCCTTTCATCGCCAATCATGTATGGTCCACCTTAAGTACCCTGTTACCCAAACAGGCCATCAAAGTGTGCGGCTTGCCATAAAGCTGCCGTCAATATAACGGTTTATCTGTACTCCCCTACCATTAAGCTAAAAACTTAACTTTTCCATTGATCACCAATAGGTATTAATCGTACCATGCCTCTATTAATTTAGTTACACCACTTTAGTGGCGTACACATATTCATTGTATGAGGGGCACACCATGAGCGACGTAGGCGATAGAGCTAACCAAGAAGAGTTGAATGTCTTAGACAATCTTCCTGAAGAATTATTAGATCCAGAAAATACTAAAGAGCTCGGTAAAGCTTTTGATAGAATTCTAGGTAACGAATATCACTCTCCTCATCGTCTAGTTAAAGTAGATATCAATGCATTGACAGAAAGAAACACTAGTCAGTCCTTAGATAAAGAGACTCACGTTGATATCGAAACAAGCCCATCAACTTATGTAACTATTGAAGAAACAGCAGAATCCATTCGCAAAACATTTAAGACCTCATCAGTTGAAACCCAAGGTCTAACAGAAACAAGCACAGCAGTTGTGCCTGCTCCTGCGGCAGTTGTACCCGCACCTGCGGCAGTTGTTGTACCCGCACCTGCGGCAGTTGTACCCGCACCTGCGGCAGTTGTACCCGCTCCTGCGGCAGTTGTGCCTGCTCCTGTGCCTATTGATAATGCTGATGGCCCGACTAGATTTGCACGCATTAAAGAACATTTTGAAAACATGTTAGATAGTGGGAACAATAGAGCTCAGGCAGCACCCACTCAAGAACCAGCTCTACAAGCAATGGCTGACTTAGATCTTGACGATTTAGTAGAAATTAGCGAAGCTCCAAGAGCTGGCACCCAACAACCACTGCAAGCAATGGCTGATTTAGGCCTTGATGCTGACTTTGCTATGCAACAAGGGTTTGCGGGTTTAAGTGAAACCACTCAAGATCAAACTGCTTTATTAAGAGGACACTTGGGCCAAATGGCTATGGCTGATGTTGTTCAAGATGGCAATGGGATCCCAGGACTAGAAGACTCCACAACAGGCGATATACATCACCATGATGCGCAGCAGAGCGCTGTAGACATTCATTATGTTGAGCCAACGCACATGGAGCCTGTTACGACAGATAGTACAGACTCAGTATTTTAAAATTTCCCCCTAGCCTATGGACAGGCAACTTTTATCGGGTGCTTCCTATTTTGAAGCACCTTTTTTTTGTCTGACAGTTACACTTGCTGAACCTCTTGCTTTAAAACTTCTAAGCCTGGCAAAACTTTACCTTCTAAATACTCTAAAAATGCACCACCTGCATTCGATTGATATGAAATATGATTAGCAAGATCAAACTGATCAATGGCTGCTAAGGTATCACCACCACCTGCCATGCTAAAAGCTGCACTCTGAGCCACACACTCTCCTATCGCTCTTGTGCCGTTTTCAAAAGGCATCATTTCAAAGACGCCTACTGGTCCATTCCACACGATTGTTTTAGCCTTTAATAAATAAGGCTTCATGATCTGGATAGATTGTGGACCCAAGTCTAAGATCATATCATCTTCTAAAATTTGTGTTAATGCTCGAATCGAAGTCACTGCTTTTTGTGTGATCTCTTTTGCACAAATCACATCGATAGGTAAAATGAGGTTTTTGTTTAACCTCTTTGCTTTTGCTATCAACAAAAGTGCTTTATCACACCACGATGCTTCGTAAAGAGAGCTACCAATATCAACACCCTGAGCTTTGAGGAAGGTATTAGCCATGCCACCACCTAAAATTAAGGTGTCGACCATGTCTAAAAGAGAATCAAGAACCTGAAATTTAGTGGAGACCTTTGAGCCTCCAACAATAGCCACCAAAGGATGCTCAGGTTTTGCTAAAGCTTTAGATAAAGCTTGTAACTCTTTGCCTAGCGCAAGCCCCGCACAGGCCACAGGAGCACACTGTGCAACACGGTGCGTGGAAGCTTGGCTTCTATGGGCAACCGAAAAAGCATCCATCACGAAAACATCGCATAAAGAAGCCAACTGTTGCCCCAGCTCTAAGCTATTTTCCTTCTCACCTGATAAAAAGCGTACATTTTCTAAAAGGTAAACTTCGCCTCTTTTAAATTCATTTTCCTTCTCAAAATTAGAAATAAAATGAACCTCTCTTTTTAAGAGGTGCGCTAAATGCTCACAGATCTTTTTTAAAGAAAATTTTGGATCAAATTCCCCCTCAACTGGTCTGCCAAAATGAGACATAAGAATGATGGCAGCATCATGCTTCAAGGCGTACTCAATCGTAGGTAGCACTGCTTGCATTCTTGAGTCATGCGCAATGCGCCCTTGCTGATCTAAGGGCACATTAAAGTCGACTCGTATCAACACCCGCTTTGAGGCAATGTCACAATCAATCAGAGATTGTATACTCATGCAGCATCCATCATAGCTTTAGCGGTATCAAGCATTCTATTTGAAAAGCCCCACTCGTTATCATACCAAGCTAAAACCTTAATAAGATTACCAATCACTTTGGTTTGGGTTGAATCAAACACAGAAGAATGAGGATTATGATTGAAATCAATCGACACTAAAGGTGCTTCATTATAAGCTAAGATCCCTTTTAAGGCTCCTTTAGAAGCACCTAGCACTGTTTCATTGATTTCATCAACTGTTGTTTGATGCTCAACAGTCACTGTTAAATCCACAACCGAAACATTGATAGTGGGTACACGAATTGAAAAACCATCTAGTTTGCCCTTCAAGTCAGGTAAAACTAGACCTACAGCTGCAGCAGCACCTGTTTTTGTTGGGATCATCGATTGAGTCGCTGAGCGAGCACGCCTAACATCTGTATGATATACATCTGTCAAAACTTGATCATTGGTATAAGCGTGCACAGTCGTCATTAAGCCACTCACAACCCCCAATTTTTCATGCAAAGGCTGCACTAAAGGCGCCAAACAATTAGTTGTGCATGATGCATTTGAAACGATCTTATCGGTGCTTTTCAACAAATGATGATTGACACCATAAACAATAGTGGCATCAACTTCGCTACCAGCTGGCGCTGAAACTAATACTTTTTGAGCACCAGCCTCAAGATGCATACTTGCTTTTTCTCTTGAAGCAAAGAGACCCGTGCATTCAAAAACAATGTCAACGCCCAAATTAGCCCATGGCAAATTTGCAGGGTTGCGCTCTTGCAACACTTTAATCTCATCACCATTAACAATCAAAGAGCCATCACTGCCGACCCGAACCTCTCCAGGGAATTTACCGTGAGCTGTATCATATTGTGTTAAATGAGCATTAATTTTGGCGTCCCCCAAATCGTTAATGGCAACAATTTGAAAAATATTGTTCTGCTCAGATTCATACAGAGCTCGTAAGATATTGCGCCCAATTCGACCATACCCATTGATCGCTATTTTAATTGTCATGATTCACCTCTTTAAATAATACTCAATAATATTGAACGATAATGCACTAAACTGCCGTACTTTCTGATTCATAGTTTTTGGCAGCTTCGACTATCTTAGAAACAGTCAGACCAAAGTGCTCATAAAGAACATTCGCGGGCGCAGAGGCTCCAAAAGAATCAAGCCCTATCACCTTGCCATGTGTGCCAACCCACCGGTGCCAAGACGTCATATCTCCTGCTTCAACCGCAATTCTTGCTGTCACCTCTGATGGCAACAGAGTTTCAAGGTAATCTTTATCTTGCTGCGCCAGAATTTCAAGGCATGGTGCAGAGATAAGCCTAACTTGCATCCCTTCTTTCACAAGAATTTCATAGGCTTGTAAACATAAACCAACTTCTGAGCCACTAGACAGTAAAATAATCTCAGGATTAGAATCATTTTCTTTTAAAATATAGCCGCCACGCTCTATGAGTTTTAATTGCGAAGCTTCTCTTTGTAAATGAGGTACCGTTTGACGGCTTAGCAATAAACTTGTGGGTCCATTGGTTCTCTTTAAAGCACTATGCCAAGCGCTTACAGTCTCTACATCATCGGCGGGGCGCCAAACTTGCATATGAGGTGTGACTCTAAGCATCGTTGCATGCTCAATGGGTTGATGCGTTGGTCCATCTTCCCCAAGACCAATAGAATCATGCGTAAAAACATAAATAACTTGCTGCTTCATTAAGGCGCTCATACGCACAGCATTACGACTATAGTCCAAGAAAGTCAAAAACGTACCACTAAAAGGAATAAAGCCGCCATGGAGCGCTAAACCATTCATCATCGCACTCATACCAAACTCACGGACACCGTAATGAATGTATTGCCCACTTAATTGGCCAGGCTTGATGGTTTGAATACCCTCCCAAGCGGTTAAATTAGATCCTGTTAAATCAGCAGAGCCTCCAAGCAATGAAGAGCATTGTGGGCCAATATGGTTCAAAACATTCAAAGATGCTTTTCTCGTTGCCATATCTTTGCCAGACTTTTGAGTGCTCTTCAATAATGCTTCAAAAGATTTATCTATCGATGCAGATAACCCACCGGATAACCGCTCTAACAAATGATTGGCTTTGTCTGGAAATTGACTTTGATACTTAGAAAATAAAGCATGCCATTGCTGCTCACTTGCAGCGCCTTGTTCGGTCGCATCCCAAGCTTGATAAATGGCATCTGGTATCTCAAAAGGCTCATGTGTCCAGCCGAGCTGTGCTCTTACTGCTTTTATTTCTTTGTCGCCTAAAGGTGCGCCATGTGTTTTTTCACTACCACTTAAATTTGGAGAGCCATATCCGATGACGGTCTTACAGCAAATCAATGTGGGTTTATCTGTGTTTTGTTTAGCTTGCGTCAAAGCGCTTTTTATTGATTCCGCATCATGGCCATCGACATTGGCAATCACATGCCAACCATATGATTCAAAGCGTTTTGGCGTATCATCTTGGAACCAATCAACCACTTTACCATCGATAGAAATGCCATTGTCATCGAACAAAACAATCAGCTTACCTAAACCTAAAGTACCAGCAAGAGAACAAACCTCATGAGAAATACCCTCCATCAGGCAGCCATCACCAACGAAACTATAGGTATAATGATCTATCACATCGAAACCGGGCTCATTAAATTCTGAAGCAAGCAGCCGCTCTGCCAAAGCAAAACCTACCGCATTCGCTAACCCCTGACCCAGGGGACCAGTCGTTGTTTCAACACCGGGTGTATCACTATACTCAGGGTGACCTGGAGTTTTGGAATGTAACTGTCTAAAGTTTTGAAGATCTTGGATGCTTAAATCGTAACCAGTAAGATGCAACAAACTATAAAGTAACATGGCGCCATGTCCATTTGACAAAATGAAACGATCACGATTTATCCAATCAGGATTTTTAGGATTGTGCTGCAAAAAATCTTGCCATAGCACTTGAGCAATATCAGCCATACCCATTGGCATACCTGGATGACCTGAGTTAGCTTTTTGAACAGCATCCATGCTGAGCACACGGATTGCATTAGCTAAAGTCCGACGAGATGATGTGGGCATAACAAACTCCTAGTTATAAAACTTCCATAGCTATAAGCTATCATATGCGCGAATTATAACATCCCCTCCCACATCTCCCTAGCCAGACAACCATCATTTGGCATTAGCTCCTAAGGCTATTTAGTCCATTTAATTGAACACCCCATACTTGGGATTTGTGACTTAGGCCCTTGACCAGTTTGAGCAATCATTGTCATGGCATCTAATAACTCGCGCTTGGTATTTTCATCAGAAGCTTGTCGGCCACTACTATCAAAACGGCCACGATATTGAAGCTCCAAGTTAGAATTATACCCAAAAAAATCAGGTGTACAAACAGCTTGATAGTCTTTAGCCACTTGTTGGGTACTATCAAGGCAATAAGGAAAGCTAAAGTTAAATTGCTCAGCTATTTTTTTCATATTTTGCAAATTATCCTCTGGATACTCAATGGGATCATTTGAACTAATCGCAACACAGCCAATACCGAGTGATTGAATGAGACCTATCTCATCAACTAATCGTGGTAAAATAGCCTTAACATATGGGCAGTGATTGCACATAAAAACAACAAGCAACCCGTGCTCTCCCTGAACTTTTGCACTAGAAATACTCTGGTTAAAACAATCTTTTAATTCAAAAGAAGGTGCGGGTATACCAAAATCGCATACGGGCGTTTCAGTTAGAGCCATAATTTATTTCCTTATCAAGTCATAGGGACTACTATCATAACGACTAACTGGTCAGATTTCTCTTAATCTGCTAACCTGACCTCTCTCGCAACTGGTTCTTAAAGGAATTTTATGGAGCTTAAGAGGAAAGTTATGACAAAAAAAAATGTGTTCACTTCTGAGTCTGTCTCTGAAGGACATCCTGACAAAGTCGCTGATCAGATATCTGACGCCGTCCTTGATGAAATACTAAAACAAGATCCAAATTCGCGAGTTGCTTGCGAAACATTTGTCAGCACTGGCATGGTCTTAGTTGGTGGAGAAATCACGACCAAAGCCCATGTTGAGATAGAAAGTGTTGTAAGAAGCATCATAGAAAAAATTGGTTATACAGATCACGGTGGCTTTGATAGTCAATCATGTGCAGTTTTAACCTGCATCGGCAAACAATCCCTAGACATCGCTCAAGGCGTTGATAGTAGTGTCAGCAAAGAACAAGGCGCAGGCGATCAAGGTTTGATGTTTGGTTATGCTAGCAACGAAACTGAAGTGCTCATGCCGGCACCTATTTTCTATGCACACCGATTAGTCAAACGACAAGCTCAAGTTAGAAAAGATAAGGTATTGCCATGGTTAATGCCTGATGCCAAAAGTCAAATCACTTTTCGATATGAAAATGACAAGCCAGTAGGCATCGACGCCGTTGTTTTATCAACCCAGCATCTCGAAGACGTCGATCATGGCCAATTAGTGGAAGGAGTTATGGAAGAGATTATTAAGCCAGTGCTTCCAGCACATTGGCTTGATAAAAACACGGCTTTCCACATTAATCCTACCGGGCGTTTTGTTTTAGGTGGACCACAAGCAGATTGTGGCTTAACCGGACGAAAGATTATTGTCGACACCTATGGTGGCATGGCAAGACATGGTGGTGGCGCTATGTCAGGGAAAGATCCTTCTAAAGTTGATCGCTCTGGTGCTTATGCTGCTCGTTATGTTGCTAAAAACATTGTTGCTGCAGGGCTTGCTGACAGATGTGAAGTGCAAATTTCTTATGCCATTGGCGTTGCAGAGCCAACTTCTATCTTTGTTGAAACTTTTGGGACAGGTAGAGTTGAAGAGTCCAAATTAGTTGAACTCGTGCGCAGACACTTTGATCTTAGACCTCGCGGCATCATTGAGATGCTTGACTTGCTTAACCCTATTTATCTACCAAGTGCAACGTATGGGCATTTTGGTCGAAGCAATGCTAATTTTACATGGGAAAGAACAGATAAAGCCGACGATTTAAAACAAGATGCACTAGGATAAGGGAATTCAAATGCCAATGACTGCACAAAACATAGAACATGATTTCTGGATAGATGATATTAAATTGGCTGAATGGGGCCGAAAAGAAATTTCTATCGCTGAAACTGAGATGCCAGGGTTAATGGCATTACGTAAAGAATACAAAGCTAGTCAACCCTTAAAAGGAGCTCGTATTGTCGGTTGTCTGCATATGACCGTTCAAACAGCAGTTCTCATGGAGACGCTTATAGAGCTTGGCGCAGAGCTAAGATGGTCTTCTTGCAATATTTTTTCAACTCAAGACCACGCTGCTGCTGCCATGGCCGCTAAAGGCATCCCTGTCTTTGCCAAAAAAGGTGAAACCGATGATGAATTTTGGTGGTGTATAGAGCAGACCATTTCTGGGCCAAATAACTGGCGCCCGAACCTTATTCTTGATGATGGTGGTGACTTAACTAAAATCATGCATGAAAAATACCCGGAGCTATTAAAAGACATTAAAGGTATTTCTGAGGAAACAACAACCGGTGTTCTTCGACTTTGTGAGATGGCACGCAAAGGTGAGCTAAAAGTTCCTGCAATCAATGTTAACGATTCCGTTACTAAATCAAAATTTGATAACCTATACGGCTGCAGAGAATCTCTTGTTGATGGCATTAAACGCGCCACCGATGTCATGATTGCAGGGAAAATTGCTGTTGTACTTGGTTATGGTGATGTTGGTAAAGGATGTGCTCAAGCCTTCAGAGGACTTGGTGCAACTATTTTAGTCACAGAAGTTGATCCTATTTGTGCTCTACAAGCCGCGATGGAAGGTTATCGCGTCGTGACGATGGATGAGGCAGCATCCATAGGTGATATTTTTGTCACCGCAACAGGCAACAAGAGTGTGATTACTCATGACCATATGAAAGCCATGAAAGATCAAGCAATTGTTTCAAACATCGGCCACTTTGATTCCGAGATTGAAATAGAATCCTTACGGAAATATGAATGGGAAAATATTAAACCTCAAGTCGACCATGTTATCTTCCCTGACGGCAAGCGAATCATTGTTCTTGCCGAAGGCCGCCTTGTTAATTTAGGCTGTGCAACCGGTCACCCAAGTTTTGTGATGTCTAACTCTTTTACCAACCAAGTCCTTGCTCAAATTGAACTTTGGAAAAATACTGACAACTATAAAATCGAAGTTGTCTGCCTACCAAAGCATTTAGATGAGAAAGTTGCTAGCCTGCACCTTGAAAGAATAGGTGCCAAGCTTACTAAATTAACAAAAGAGCAAGCAGAATATCTAAACATTAATGTTTCCGGGCCATTCAAACCCGAACATTATCGCTACTAAAATTACGCATCGTAGCCAGAAAGAAGGCCATTTTTCTTTCTGGCTCTTTTTTCATATGCGTTTTTAACGCCTCCTCATTTGACTTTTGTAAATCTTAGGCAATGCACCTATCATTTGATATAATCTTAAGTGAAGATCATTGACACGGATGTGCCCATGGATACCCAACGACAAGTAAGTTTTGAATTTTTTCCTCCTAAAAGTTCAAATGGTGAAAATAAGTTATTAGCCACAGCTAAGAGTCTTAAACTTTTAAATCCAGATTTTTTTTCTGTCACCTTCGGTGCAGGTGGTACAACTCGAGAAAGAACCATTGAAACAGTGGCTTTACTAAAAAAAGCAACAACAATTAACACAGCCCCTCACTTATCATGTATCGATATTTCAAAACAACAGCTCTTAGATATTTTAAGTCATTATCAAAAGCATGGTGTTGATCGCTTGGTTATTCTTCGAGGCGACATACCAGAGCAACAACAGGCAACTAATGAATTTCAATATGCCCATGAGCTTGTCAGCTTTGTCAGGAAAAACTTTAACCAATCCTTCTGGATAGAAGTTGCTTGCTATCCGGATATTCATCCAGAATCAACGTCTGCAAAGCAAGATTTTTTACATTTTGTTCAAAAAGTACAGGCTGGCGCTAATTCAGCGATTACTCAATATTTCTATAATGCTGATGCTTTCTATCATTTCCTAAATGAATGCGAAAAACACCAAATCAATATTCCAATTATTCCAGGGATTATGCCGATTACTCAGTTTCAGCGCCTTGTCCAATTTTCGAGTCGATGTGGTGCTGATATGCCCCAATGGCTCAGAAGAACTTTAGAAGATTACCAAGATTGCCCAAACTCTCTGCAAGCGTTCGGGATTGATTTTGTTAGTCGGATGTGCGATGATTTGCTGCAACACGGCGCTCGTGGGCTTCATTTTTATACGCTCAATGAGGCACAAGCGACTCTACAAATTTGCGACTCTCTTAAATTAGGCAGGCCTGTTCGTGATCACCAGGATCTATTACTCGAATCCAATCTCATTACATGACAACATCACACTTGATAAAAAGGCCGCCCAGCATTGCATCAATGTTTTGCGGCTTAAATCAGGACAGACGATTGAGATTTTTTGCGGAGATAATCACGTTTATGGGGCAACGGTACATATTGAAGGCAAGCATTTAACTGCTGTAGTGACCAGCAAAACCTTTAAATCTGTTGAGTCCAATATCCACATCCATTTAGGTCAAGGACTTGCCAGAAACGATCGGATGGATTGGATCATTCAAAAAGCTGTTGAATGTGGTGTGAACGAGATAACACCCTTAATAACACAAAACTCGCTCATTAAATTAAAAGAAGATAGGCTAGAAAATAAATTGAGCCATTGGCAAAAAATTATTATTGCTGCTTGTGAGCAGTCAGGAAGAAACACTATTCCAATTCTACATGCACCACAAACTCTTGAAACATGGATCAACCAACCTTTTAAAGGAGCAACTATCTGCTTCAACCCTCATGCAGATAAAAGTTTAAAACAAATTAACCCCTTGGAACAATCCATCAAAGTCATTCTTGGTCCAGAAAGTGGGTTCAGCGAGCCAGAGATAAAGTTGATTGGCTCTCTTAATATTCATATTTGTCACCTTGGGCAACGCATATTAAGAACCGAAACAGCAACGATAGCTAGCTTGGCAGCGATACAGTCAAATTTTGGCGACTATTTGTAAGTTGTCTACTTAAAATAAAATTTCTAGGTATTTTTCTTTTTGTTTTGATACAATCCCCCTCATTTAAACTACCTTATTTAGCTTTATCACATGAGTCTATTCAATTATTTTTTTCCAAGCTACTCTGATAATCCCGAACAAGCAGAGATATCTCTAGAATCTCTTCAAAAGAGATTAGCCATCATTCACTACTACGGCCAAAAAGCTGAGATTAATACAAACCTTTGCTATGCCGATACGAATCAATATCTAACCACTGAAGATATTGAATTCCTGATTCGTGATCAATTATCAAGCTATGCGCTAAGAGATAATAACAATTTTGATTTAACCAACGTTCATTTTCTTGAAGACAAAAGCGAATTCCCACTATTGCAAGCAAAGCTAGAAACCATCGGTCCTCTTGCGGAAAACGAAAATATTAAGCTTTTACTAAAAATAAAGAAAGGGGAGCCTTCTCACTACAACACAGCGATTGGTGTTCATGTTGTACCAGTTTATATTCGACATTGCGGGAATGCCTTAAATATTTTTATTTATGATGCCGCTAACGGGCTGAATGTGGATGTGAAAGATGGCTTTCATCATATGTTGCCAACCCTCAAACTTTATGCAGAAATACATTATCCAAATCTTCCTGTCTCCATTATTAAAACTTCGACTATCACCATGGCAGAAATGTTTTCATGCCCTATCCAAGGCCTACACGCTTTATCCTATTTCATTGAGCGAGGAGATACTATCTTCAATCAATTTAAAGAAAGCGACTTTGTCAAAGAAAAAGATAAGATCTGCGATCAAGGGGATCCAAATATTAAGCATCTTAAGGTCGGTAGATTACCACCATATCTATTACAACAAGCTAGCCGGTTAACCGTCAAGGAAGTTCAAGAAGCTTATGCCCATCCGTGGATGCAAGGCGCGCGTCCTATTTTACTAACGGATGCATACTATGATTCACAAGATGTTTTAAAGCATGCAAGGCAAGCTAAAGTTGGAAACAAAGGTGAGACGGTTAAGCAAATCATGCATCGTTATGGCTTTCAAAAACTTGTCACAGGCAACACACCTGTTAGCGGATTAACCCTTGAGAAAATGGCTCGCGCAAGAGTGAGTGTAGGAAAGGATTTGCTACGCAAGCGCAAAGGCTCGCCTTCTTGTAGTCCTAATTCATAATATGATGGGCTCTTAACTCGATAGACAGCTGCTTCAGATCAACGATCTCTCCCATCATCAGTGAGCCTTTCACGGGATAAGCAAACCCACAAGGCTCACCATTAAACTCCAGTGATTGCTCGCTGATATCAATTGGCCTAGCAATTTGTGCGATCACA
Organism: uncultured Francisellaceae bacterium; assembly: GCA_964351745.1. Classification (GTDB taxonomy): domain Bacteria; phylum Pseudomonadota; class Gammaproteobacteria; order Berkiellales; family Berkiellaceae; genus CAYNJF01. The sequence goes on along the minus strand of CAYGPI010000007.1, from coordinate 10,074 downwards.
ATGGCAACATAAGTTTGGCTCGTGCCTCCTAAACACTGAATAATCATCATATGACTATGAGGCAAAGTGTCATTTAACGCTTCTGATTTCGATAGATTGATGACAGGCACCTTAATACCGTCCCACTCAATCTCCCCCAAGTGCCAGGCTAAAGCTGTCTTAGCATAATATGCTCTAAGTGGCAAAATCGCTTTAACACTCTGTGCTACAAACAAGTATGTCTGACCAAAAGAGTAACATTGAACACATTTGATTGATTTATTCGTCACGCTTAAGCCCTGTCAGATAATCGACAAAAGAAATAAGCTCACTTTCTTGAAATGGCTTTGACATGAAATAATCTGCCCCTAAATCGTAAACTTGCCGCTTATATTTATCTAGCGATCGCGATGAAATGACAATCACTGGCGTTTTCTTATATTGGGGCTGAGATCTAAGCCACTTCAAAAAAGAAAATCCATCCATACGAGGCATTTCCAAATCTAACAAAATGCAATCAGGCGAAATTTGTTTCATGATTTCGACAGCATCCATACCATCCTTTGCGGTCTCAACCTCAAAAGAATGCCTTCTTAACAAGCCTGATGTCACCTTTCTTACTGTGATAGAGTCATCAATCACTAAGACCTTCTTGCCCACAGATTCTTGTCGCTCAGCATGCACAGAAAGATCGACAGAATCATCAACTAACCCAAATGGATCCAGCATTAATATAATCTCCCCGTCCCCCATGACGCTAGCTCCAATAAAAATTGGCATATGCCTCATTTGCGGACCAAGAGATTTTAGCAAAATCTCTCTCGTACCAACCACATGGTCCACAATGAATGCTAAACGAGTTTCTTGAATTTCCATAAGCAGAACTGGCATATATTTTTTAGTCAAGTGCTGCTGCTCAAAGCTGAACAAGCCTAAGCGCTCTCCAGCATCCATAAGCACATAGTCTTGGTTCATATAACGGTAAACGGCGCCGTCATGGAGCAGAGATTTTAACTCAGCCACTGAAACCCGAGTGATCGCTTTTAAATTTGATCTTAAAACTCCGTATAGCACACCTTGAATTTTTAGTATCAATGCTTTATTTAAAGATGACGTAAATGGTAAACGAATGACAAATTGAGTACCAACATCTTTCGCTGTTTTAACACGAAGGTGTCCACCCATTTTTTTTATCTCAGTATGAACGACATCCATGCCAATACCTCGTCCAGATACTATCGTTTTTGTCTGAGCTGTTGAAAATCCTGGTTGAAAAATAAATTTTATTAGCTCATCTGGTGTTGGCTCTCTTTCTTTAACCCACCATTTTCCTAACAAGGCACGCTCTTTGATTGACTCTAAGTCTAACCCACATCCATCATCTCTCATCATAATAATGATATGAGGTCCTTGGCGTTTCATTGAAATAGCAATGCTACCTCTCGAAGGCTTTCCCTTGCTCAAACGCTGTGCACTTGTTTCAAGACCATGATCGATAGCATTTCTTAGCATATGCTCCAAAGGGATCATTAATCTCTCTAAAACACTGCGATCAAGCACCCCTTCAGCTTCTATGACCTTAAAATCAATTTCCTTTTTAAGCTCTGTACTCAAATTATTTACAATCTCAGACAGTCGAGGAATGAGCATGTCAAACGAAACCATACGGACATGTCTCAATCCTTCCTCCAATCCCTTGACAGCATAACTTTGCTCTCGTAAAGAATCTTCTATATGATTAATTTCTTGTGTTATATCATCATGTAGCAAAAAAAGAGATGCATTGATATCTTGAATTTCCTGAACATGATGTTGTAGTTGTGTGTATCTATCCATTTCTAGAGCATCAAAATCATACTCTGATGTCGATATTAATGCAGAGCTCCCAACCATTGTATTGGCTTGCAGTTGAACAGCTTTTGCTTGCTCATCCAAGCGATCCATAGCTTCACTCATACTTTTCGTCAAATGTTTTATCGATTTCATTTGCAAGGAGATGTAAGCACTTTTGATATTTGTCGTTGCAGCAAGTTGGCCAAAAGATTCAATATCATTTAGTGATATTCGTAGCCTCTCACTAGATTCATACGGTGAGTGTACAGCTATCCCTCTTTCTTGACGAGACATATAGTTTGTTTGAGGTTGCGCTAGAATCATTTCCCAAGTTGGGACAAGATTAATTTTGTTTAGGATATCTTGCTCATGACTTCTTAAATATTGAATGAAGGATGACATTGAATGGACATTATCTGCTTGTGATTGACTATCAATTTTATCCTCTAACTCATGAACGAATTCTCCTAAAGCTTTATAGCCAACCAAATTGGAACTTCCCTTTAACGTATGAAGTGCTCTTTTGATTTCATCTAGATTACTGTTGGGATCGCTTTCAAGGATACTAATTTCATATTCCAAAATATCGATGATTTCTTCAACCTCTTCATAGAAGATCTCTATTGGAATGGTGGTCTCAATTGTTTGTCTCTCATCTATGTCATTTTTACTTCCAATCAAAAGATGATAGTGCTGAGTGAGCTCACCATTTGACGCGTTCGTTTTGCCTTCTAAGGCTTGCCTTAACCATAAGATACTTTCATCCAAAGATAATAATAGAAATGTAAAAGTTTGAGAGTCTGGTAAAAGTTTTTTCTGGTGCATCAGCGTGATGACATGAAGCATGTTATCAAGACATTGTGTAAAATTTTCAAGGTGTAGGGTTTGTGCTCCGACAACAATCATTTGTAACGTATGAGTGAATGGCTCTAAACTCTGTATCTTCTGTAAATTTTCAAGCCATACCTCCATGATTGCAGTCTGCTTCTCAAGCGTTATTAAAGATTCCTTGATAAAAGCATATAACCTAGAATCAGGCTCCGGTGGATGTTTAAGATCAAAACTCATCCGGCTCTCGAATACTCTTCAGGATCATTGTCGACGGGCAGTTTAAATCCTGCCACAGACTCTCTTAACTCAATGGCAAGCTCTGCAAGGCTCCCAATGGAGTTAGCTGTCACAGAAGTGCCCACAGCTGTTTGATTGGCAATATCTTTTATCACTTCCATCGTGCTAGAAACTTGATTCGACGTTTGAGCCTGTATGTTCGCCTCTGTTGAGATCGTATGAATAAGCTCTGCTAGACTCATCGAAACATTCTCAATGCGCGCCAGAGCAACGCCTGCCTCTTTTGATAACTTAGCGCCTGTCACGACTTCTTTCGTCGTTTGCTCCATCGATTTAATCGTCTCATTAGAATCACTTTGAATCGTGTGAACGAGTGTTT
>CAYGPI010000007.1:0-6805 GCA_964351745.1 uncultured Francisellaceae bacterium | reverse complement strand
TTTCGACTTGGTTCGTGGCTTGCGTTGCACGCTCTGCCAAATGCTGAACCTCTTCCGCAACCACGGCAAAGCCGAGACCTGCTTCGCCAGCCATGGCAGCTTGGATAGAGGCATTTAATGCTAAAACATGTGTTTGATCAGCAATATCATTGATTAAAGCTACCATATTACCAATTTCTTGAGTACTTTCTCCTAAACGTTTAATTTGCTTAGAAGTTTCTTGCATCTGCTCTCGAATTTTATCCATACCAATCATCGTGTTTTGAACGACCTTAACACCACTTTTAGCAATATCCACAGACTCTTTGGCGACAGCTGCTGATGAGGTCGCATTGGTCGAAACATTTTCAATAGAATAGGCCATCGCATTAATGGCTGCCGTTGCACCAACGATTTCTCTTGCCTGAGACTCTGAGGCTTGAGCAAGATGGGTTGCCGTGGATTGCGCTTCTTGAGCTGATGTCGAAACAGAAACAGCCGTTTCATTGATTGTAAACACTAATTTTCTTAATGCATCAATCGCATAATTGACACTTTCAGCGATGGCGCCTGTCATGTCTTCACTCACAGTTGCTGTCACCGTTAAATCGCCATCAGCTAAATTAGCTAGCTCGTCAAGCAAACGCCAAACCGCGGCTCGATTAGCCTTGTGCTGCGCATGTGTTTGAATAAGTCGAACGCGTGCCTGATCGTAAGCCCTATAAATAAGCCATAAAAACAACATCAAGCTTGTCGCCCCTAGCATGTAACCTGTAGGCTCTCCAATAAATCTAATTTCGGAGGCATGCGTGTAAGCTTGCATCAATAAGGTGGCCTGCTCTAACAGATTTTGTGAACCCACATATATATCAAAAGCGGCACCATTCACTAACCCAAACTCAACTGAGGTCTTTTTAATATACTCAATATTCTCTTGGATATAGTTAAATTGTTTAGAAATTTTATTCAAAATATCAATAGCCTGAGGATGAGTCACGGCTGCTATCTCTAAAACCCGACTCCCAGACAAGAGCGCTTTTTGCAGTTTATTAAAGTAAGAAGCATCTCGTGCGAAAGACTCTGCTGCATAAACAACTCCGGTTCCCCCAGTGGCGACTTTATCAACTTGCTGATAAATGCTCTGAGCAAGATTATATTGTTTGATAGCTATTTCAACTTGAGATCGAGGCGCTTTATTGTCCAATAATAACTGTATTAAGTGCTCATATTGTCCTTTGATGATAGGAAGATCTGTTTGCATTTGAAGGGCGGTCACGTGAAGAGCCACTAACAATTCTTGGCGACCTAAAATAGTATCAACATTTTTTCTAGCATGTTGCCAAGTATTGTCTAAGGTCTGTAGTTCATGTTGACGAATCAGTAAGGAAGATGCGGGCAAGTTGAGTCGGGCATCCCCCTTTTTGAGCACCAAAAGGCTCGCATCAAAATCATCGCGTCTTTTTCTTAAAAGGGTAAAAGCATCTTGCAAGCCATCTGCCGCATTAACAGCATGTTTAGCGATACTTTGAGACAAAATTCTCAATTCCCCAGCAATAGCAATGGTTTGTTTATCTTGTCTATCTTGAACAATAATATAGTAAAAATTAGCTGACATAAGAGCAATACATACAGCTAAAGTCAAGCTAATCATCACAATGTCTTTTTTAACTGTCTTTTCTAGCACATTCATCTTAACCCTTAACGTGCCATGCGAGACACTTGTAGAAAACTTGGCAATTCAATAAGTTTATGAAACTCTATCAAAGGTATCTCTTCTTCTTCGATAACCAACTGTTTTGGGGCGTAACTCAATTGAGACTCATCATTGTCTTTAAAAACAAGAGAAATGCTTTGTAAAAAAAGCATCGTATGAATTTTTGACAACAAAAACCCTATTTTTTCACCTTGGCTTGCAATAATGACGACTCTAGCTCCTTTGTCTATTTTGGTTGCCATTCCATACAGAAAAAATCCTAGATCATTGATGAGTATTAGCTCGCCACGGATCTGCATCACGCCTTTAACCCATGGCTCGACACCTGGAATAATAACCATAGGTGGTAGTGGCATAATTTCAACCACGTCTTCAATAGGAGCCACAAAGCGCTGATGTGATACTGAAAATAAGATACCCTTCCATGGATGGGTATCGGTATATCCTTGGGCTTGGCTTTCTCTATCTAGCTCATGTTCTAGTTGCTCTAATAAAGCGTACGGCGTCTTATGAACCATCTTTATTAACAGCCTCTTTTTCTATCTACCTAGCATAATATTAGCAACAAATTGGATTTCGCTCTGACACTGGCCTTGCTGTCAACTAAACTAGTATTAAATGGCCACTAAGGCTTTGATATGAAACTAGAAAACAAACTCATAATTTCTCAATATCGTTTTGTGGCCTGTGTTGCTTTTGCTTGTGTTATTCATGTTTTAGGATTCACCACGATTCATTTCTCAGATCATCGTAAAGTTGCAAAATATCAAGAGTCTATTGATATCCAGCTCATGTCACCCTCATTAGAGCCAAGACCTACTTCTTTTAAATCTAAGCCAACGACTCACCATAAGCTCTCTCTCGCAAGCATGAGTAGTCATGCAAAAACATCAAAAATGATACCCGCGGATCATAAAAGAACAATTTCAGAAAATGATTATGAGCCTCAAGATGCTCCGTACTTGGCCCGATGGCAGGCTTATGTTGAAGAGATAGGGACAGCGCATCTTGAGAAAAGTGCATTTGATTCAAAATTTAAAGGCGAACTAAGTCTTATGGTTGCCATTAATAAAGATGGCAGTATTCACCGTATCAACTTAAAAAAATCTTCTGGAAACAAATTTTTAGACAAAACTGCAATCCAAATAGTATTAAATGCTGCACCATTTGAACCTCTTCCGTCGGAGGTGTCTAAAGGTATTGAGGTCTTAGAAATAATAAGAACATGGCAATTTAATTCCGATTACAGAAGGAATGCCTAGTATTTCCAGTTAATATACACTAACTTTAGTTGGGTAACCCTATTTATTTGGATGGATCCATAGTACTATGAGGATATATAGCCAGAACGGTAGTTAAATTACTTTTAGAAGTTGGAGTAAAATGATGGGTGTATTTACTTCTTTAAAAGATCACTTTATTATCGCAATGCCAAATATGGCAGATCCTAATTTCGCACGCTCTGTGACTTATATCTGTGAACATACGGCAGATGGCGCTATGGGTATCATTATCAATTACCCCCTCAATATTCACTTGGGTGATATCTTTGATAACATGCAAATTGATTATTCAAATATGAGCTTAAAGGATTCTGTTGTACTAGCAGGAGGCCCTATTGCTGAAGAGCGCGGTTTTGTGATTCACCAAACGAATGAAAGCCAATGGGAATCATCTCTAGAGCTTAATGACTCCTTATGCATCACGACTTCCAAAGATATTTTAGAAGCCATAGCAGCGAATAAGGGACCCAAAAAGGCCCTCGTAGCCCTTGGCTATTCAGGTTGGAATGCAGGACAGCTAGAAAAAGAAATCGCTGAAAATTCCTGGCTTTTATGCCCAGCCTCAAGTAAAATTTTGTTCGAAACGCCGGCTCAAGAAAGATGGCAGGCAGCAGCCTTATTGATGGGTATTCATATAGAGCAAATTTCTACCGAAGTTGGACACAGCTAAGTTTTGCAAAAGAGCCCCCTGTAAATTTCGGGCAAAGCAGCAAGCGATAACAAAAAAGTAAAAGGTCTTAACGATACATGATTCTAGGATTTGACTTCGGCACAAAGAAAATTGGCATTGCCTCAGGGCAAACAATCACTCAAACAGCAACCCCTCTACAAATCATTAAAGCGACAGATGGCGAACCTGATTGGGCTCTATTACAAAGCATTATTGAACAATGGCAACCTATCGCTCTTGTTGTTGGCCTACCTCTAAACGAAGACATGTCTGAATCTAAAACCTCAATCAAAGCTAAAGATTTTGGAGATAAACTTAACGAAAAGTTTAATCTTGATGTACACTACGTAAGTGAGTACTTGACAAGCAGTGAAGCTAGACGATTAAGCAAAGAATCTCAGCGTCATTCACGAGAACTAGTCGATGCCATTGCTGCCGCTTTAATTTTAGAATCTTGGTTAAAAGGAGAAGGCCATGTTGGCTAAATCGCCAACCCATCATCCTCAACTTTCCTCATCGGGTCGACTTCAACATTTAATTACTCTAGATGGTTTAGATCCATCCATTATCCACGCCATTCTAGATAAAGCTGAAACTTTTTTTGACCAAAAATCTCATGCCATCAAGCAGAGCAACTTATTAAAAAATAAAACTGTCGTCAACCTCTTTTTTGAACCAAGCACACGCACCCGCTCTACCTTTGAGCTTGCAGCAAAACGACTTGGTGCCAGTGTACTTAATTTTAATGTATCAACCAGTGCAACCTCTAAAGGGGAGACTCTATCTGATACCATCAAGAATTTAATTGCGATGCAATGTGACCTATTCGTGATTAGACATCCTGCAGTTGGGGCCGCTCAATTTGTTGCCAATCATCTAGACAATGGCATGTCGGTTGTCAATGCTGGAGATGGTGCTCATGCTCATCCAACCCAAGCTTTACTTGATGTTTTTACGATTCGCAAGCACCGTGGATGCCTATCAAAATTAGTGGTTGCGATTGTGGGAGATGTACGCCATTCAAGAGTTGCTCGCTCGCAAATTCATGCTTTACATCTCATGGGTGTACCAGAAATAAGAGTGATTGCGCCTAAAACACTCTTGCCAACCCATGCTCATGATCTCGGTGTCAATGTCTATCATGACTTAAAGCAGGGCCTTAAGGATGTTGACGTCATTATGATGCTAAGAATCCAACAAGAACGCATGGAAGGCTGCTTACTACCAAATCATCATGCTTTTTATCGAGAATATGGGTTAACCTGGTCAGCACTAAACTATGCGAAAAAAGATGCTTTGATTATTCACCCTGGTCCAATCAACCGCAATGTAGAAATTCAATCTGAAATTGCAGATAGTCCCAACGCTGTTATTTTAGACCAAGTGACCAATGGTATAGCTATACGCATGAGTGTTTTATCTATCTTGGGACAATCTAAAGAAAAGAGGTCTTAACCCAAATATGAATATTGCAATTGAACAAGGCCGTGTCATTTGCCCGTGGCAGAATATGGATATCACCACCAATGTTTATATTGCACAAGACAGTATTGTTAGCTTGGGCTCCCCGCCTAAAAATTTTAAAGTCGATCGTACCATTAATGCCAATGGACTTTTGGTTTTACCTGGTTTAGTTGACGCCTACGGTTATTTTAAAGATCATCACGGTGAAGTTAGTCAAAACCAAATACAGATGGCTTCTCAAGCTGGATTTACAACCCTGTTTTGCTCTCCCAAAGGACAACTGATTACCGATAACGCCACAAAAGCTAAAAAAGTCATTCAAGACGATCATCCCATTGATATTGAGCCTATTGGGGCGCTCACTCAATCACTTGAGGGCGAACAAATTGCTGACTTGACAGCATTAAAACTTGCAGGCTGTCGCGTTTTCACACAAGACTTAAATCCCATGAAAGATTTATGCACCTTAAGAAGCTGCTATTTATATGCGGCAAGCTTTGACTTTAAAGTCATTATTTTTGCACAAGAGCCTTCTTTATCTGACGGGGTAATCCATGAAGGCGTCGTCAGTGCCATGACCGGTCTTAAAGGGATCCCATATAGCGCAGAAACCATTGCCGTTGCAACACAACTTCAATTGATTGAGGAAACAGGGGTGCGCGCCCATTTTAGTCATGTCACTTGTTCAAAAAGTATAGATCTCATTGCCCAAGCTCAACAAAATGGTCTTCCTGTGACAGCGGATTGTACTATGCATCACTTACACCTTAGTGAAATTGATGTTGTAGATATGCATCCAAATACACATGTCATACCACCTCTAAGGAGCACAACAGATCTATCTGCTCTTCGCCGAGGCCTTGAAAAAGGCATTTTATGCGCCATTACAAGCTCTCACCAACCCCTACCTAGCTTGGCGAAGCAAGCGCCTTTTGCGGAAACAACACCTGGCATTTCTAACTTGCCTCTCATGTTGTCTTTAGGGTTACATCTCGTCAATCAGCGCCATGTATCCTTAATGACCATGATTAAAAGTTTAAGCTCTGGGCCTTTACAAGCTTATGACTACCAGCCATTAGCAATCCAAGCAGGAATGCCTGCCGATCTATGTCTTGTTGATCCTCAAGAGTACTGGATCGTTAACCAAAATCATTTTGATCAGCAAAGCCTAAATAATCCTTTTTTGGGATGGGAGCTTCCAGGTCAAATTACGCATACTTTAAAGCGAGGTGTTCTCACTTATGCTCTGAGCGAAAAGCAAAATGATGCTTTGATAGCCTAAGCATGGTGACTGACGGCTATCCAACCTTCATATTTGGATCAATGCGAGCTTGCCATGCTGTCATACCACCAGCTACATTCACAACTTGCTTAAAACCTGCATCTAACATCAACATCGTCGCCTGAGCACTTCGCCCGCCAGCTCGACATATAACAGCATATGATTGCTCTTTAGGAAGCTCATCAAGGCGAAGGGTAAGCTCTTGCAAGGGAATATGCACTGAAGGTAAATGGCTTATTTGATATTCTTCATCCGTTCGAACATCTAGAATCACAACGGTTTGTGATTTAAGTGATTCTTGTAGATCTTCAACATTCATTTCTAAGCAAGCTGTCATCATCTTTCTCCTTTTAAATAAAGAGGTATCCTAACGAAAAACTTGGATAAATCGAAGAATAATTAGAATTTGTTAA
>CAYGPI010000006.1:0-57620 GCA_964351745.1 uncultured Francisellaceae bacterium | reverse complement strand
GCGCATCGATCCATTATCTGGATTGTTAGCTCAGCCTGGGCAAAAAAATGCTATCTTTGAAATTTTTAAAGAAGAAAATGTGCCAACTCAAGTAGCTGCAGCACAAAGGAATCTTGAGCCATCCGTCTCTATCACACCAAGCGGTAGTCAGGCAGACGAAGCTCTTTTTTAAAGAAAGATCAATAAAGCTAAGGATTTTGTAATGAGTGATTTTTTAATACCTATGGTGAGCCCTTCCAAAGATAGTTCTTTCAAAGGTGTCAAAATAGGCCAAGATCTTGCTACGCCTAAAACCATACAAGTGCCCACTTGTAAAGCCTGTCATGAATCTATGTCACTTATATGCACCATTGACGATCCCAATATCATCGACAAGCCAACCTTAATTTTTCAATGCTGCAATGATCCAGGGATGTGCGAAGATTGGTCTCCGGAAGAAGGTGGCAATTGTGTTTTAAGCCATGATGCACTATCAGAAGAAAGCTCTCCTAATGAGGTTTTAATCGAATGCGTTAGTATTGACGTCTCTGAAGAGGATTTAGAGAATGAAGACTACGGCTATTTTGATATTCTTTGCGATGATGAAAGATTTGAGCATGTTTTAGGCAAAGTTCATGGTCAACCCATGTGGCTACAAGGTGAGGAGACTCCTGATTGCTGCTCAAAGCCCATGACTTTCACCATGCAATTTTCAGAATGCGGTGATATCAATTTAGGGGGTGGAGGCATTGGTTATCTATTTTCTTGCGATGAATGTCAAGATAATAAATTTTTATGGCAATGTTAGAGCCAATTGTCTCTCTTCATTCCAGGCATCTTAAGCGCCTGGAATGATAAGAAAAAATGAATTAGGCTAAATTTTTAACCGCTTCATTCAAATCTATGACAGCATTGATTGAAATCTGAAGTCCTTCTTTCTCTGCTGGTGATAAATTCACTTCAATAATATCTTCAACGCCTTTGGCACCTATCTTTGCCGGAACACCAACAAATAAAGGCTCTTTCACACCATATTCTCCCTTGGTCAATTTTGCAGCCATTGGGAAAATTGATTTTTTATCAAGTAAGTAAGATTCAGCCATAGCAATCGCTGATGTCGCTGGTGCGTAAAAAGCTGAGCCAGTTTTAAGGAGACCAACAATTTCTCCCCCACCTTGGCGAGCTCTAGTTACAATAGAATCCAAACGATCCTGCGTGATTTTACCTTTTTTCACCATATCATCTAGAGAGATACCGGCGATATTGCTCATGCCTGTCAACGGCACCATGGTGTCGCCATGTCCACCTAAAACATAAGCTTGAACTTGATTGACAGAAACCTTAAATTCATCAGCCAGAAAAGAGCGAAAGCGTGAGGAATCTAGCACGCCAGCCATACCAACGATCATATTATCTGGCACGCCCGCTGCTTTTTGAAGCTCGCCAACCATGACATCCAAAGGATTTGTAATACAAATAATGAAAGCATTTGGACAATAGCTTTTTATACCAGCGCCAACTTGACCCATGACTTTAGTGTTAATGGCGAGCAAATCATCACGGCTCATGCCTGGTTTTCTAGGCACTCCGGCTGTGACAATCACAACATCCGCGCCTTGACACCCACTATATTCATTGGTTCCAGTCACAGTTGCATCGAAACCTTCAACAGGGCCGCATTGACTTAAATCAAGAGCCTTGCCTTGCGGAATACCTTCGGCAATATCAAATAAGACAACATCGCCTAATCGCTTAAGTAAAGCCAAGTGAGCTAAAGTACCCCCAATATTGCCAGCACCAATTAAAGCTATTTTTGCTCTGCCCATGTGAATCTCCTTGTAGACATGATGAGGTATTGATATACACACCCAAAGGTGTTGATTAGATTAACTAATTTTGCCACATATCCAAGCCTTTACCAAGAACAAGTCACGTGGCTATGAAAGAATCACGTTATGCTGTTTCTTCAGCGATGAATCCTGGTTTATATTGTTCAGGATAATGTTGTGGGTATGGCTTTTTAGCAACGCCCGTATCAATCGCCGCTCTAGCTACTAATGGTGCAACAATATCAATTAATCTAGGATCTAAAGGCTTAGGTAAAATATATTCTGGACCAAAATTTAAACCTGACGTCATTTCATATCCTAGTAAAACAATTTCAGGAACCGGCTCTTTTGCAAGATGACGGATGCCTTCTACAGCCGCTATCATCATACTCTGATTAATGGTTGTTGCTTGAACGTCCAGTGCACCCCTAAATAGGAATGGAAAACATAAAACATTATTAACTTGATTAGGGTAGTCGCTGCGACCTGTTGCAATGATTAAATCCTTTCGTAAGCTCTTAGCTAAAGTTGGATCTATTTCTGGATCAGGATTAGATAAGGCAAACACGATTGGCTTTTCGCTCATCATTTCTAGCATCGCAGGTGTTAGCAAATTAGCCCCTGAAACACCAATAAACACATCAGCGCCATCCATCACATCCGCTAAGGTTCGAAGATGAGTGTCTTGCGCAAAAGCAAATTTATAAGGATTGAGATCTTCACGACCAGAATGGATCACACCCTTGCTATCAACCATATATATTTGATCCCGGCTAACACCAAGGCTCATCAACAATTTCATGGCTGCAATCCCTGCGGCGCCTGCTCCTAGACAAACGATTCGGATATCCTCTAACGCTTTTTCTTGTAGTTCAAGAGCATTTAAAAGCGCTGCAGCAATAATGATGGCTGTACCATGCTGATCATCATGAAAAACGGGGATGCTTAAACGCTCATTAAGGGCTTGCTCAATCTCAAAACATTGTGGCCCTTTAATATCTTCAAGGTTTATCCCACCAAACGTAGGCTCTAATCTAGCCACTGTATTAATAAAAGTCTGAGGGTTCTCTGCATCAATTTCAATATCAAACACATCGATATTTGCAAAACGCTTAAATAAAACTGCTTTACCTTCCATAACCGGCTTAGAAGCCAAAGGACCAACATTACCCAAACCTAAAACCGCAGTGCCGTTAGTTATAACGCCTACCAAGTTTGCACGAGCAGTATATTTTGAAACATCATCAGGATTTTCAACTATCGCTCTTACGGGCTCAGCAACCCCTGGCGAGTATGCTAAAGCTAAGTCTTTTTGAGTGTTGGTTGGCTTTGTTATGTTGATACTTAGCTTTCCTGGAGTGGGATAAGCATGATAGTCCAAAGCTTTTTGTTTCAAATCATCTACAGCCATTTTAGGGCCCTCATTCATCAAGTAATTTATTATCTCCCTTCCTTTACGAAAAAGGCGCCAAAAAGGCGCCTCAAACTTAAATCCTTAAGTGGGCTACTTGCCCTCTTCTTGGGTATCGTCTTCTAGCTTTTTGTAGCTCTTATAACGACGCATAAATGCTTCAACACGACCTTCGGCATCCAACATTTTATGCTTACCCGTATAGAACGGATGACATGCATTGCACACATCCAACTTTAGCTCTTCGCGATTAATTGTTGAGCGGGTTGCAAATTGGCTTCCACAGGCACAACTCACCTGAACTACTTTATAATTGGGATGGATCTCAGCCTTCATTATTATCCTCTACTGACGTGCACTTACACTAAAAAATCTTTGCCTTCCGGCATCTTCATAAGCTGTGAATCATATCGAACCACGAACACCATAGCAAGCTTATTAAGACGACTGTCACCCCTAAAAAGGGTAAGAATCTAAAAAAGCCAATTTTTTTTATATGGAATACTTAAGTTAAACAAATATTAGCCGCCTAGTCTCACAAAATAAGTTACTCTACACAATAAAAAGCCGACGTCAAAGCCGGCTTATTTTCAGTTAAATTAGTTTCTCTACCAGTACTCTGGCTCACCTTGCGCCCACTCGCTCAAGACTGTTGGAACATTCAAGCTTGATTGTTCGTCCCACTCTAGGTAACCGGTCTCTCTTTTATGAATATCATTGACAGCGCTATCTGCAGATTCATACTGACCTAGATTTTCATCTTCGCAACCAAGAAAGAAACTTTGATCTTTAGCTTCATTCTTAACAATCCAGAAGGTGCCTAACTTTGTTTTTAAGTGCCACATAAAGCCTCCAAGCCTATCTTTACATTTATCATTGATGCTTATGAATCCGAGCTTTAGCTAAGGGTCGACGTCTCAACCATGGAAACAACACCAAACCTAACCCTAATAGCAATAAAGTCTTAGGCGCCGGAACCTCAAAATCTAAGCTACCATCATGCGTTGAATTAACAACAAACAATTGATCTCCGAACCCTACAGGCCCTGGCGTTCCTAAACCTGAGAAGTCTGTTTCAACATTATCTGTGTTTTGATCAATGCTTGCCTTTAAAACAAGTGGTACTGCCAAGCCAAGCAAGCTATTAAAATCCTGATCACCTGGCGTTCCTGCGATATCATCCCCATTGTCAAACCACCAAAAATCATTTAAAGCAAAAACAATTTCGCCTAATAAAAGCGATGAACCACTTAAAAATTCACCTGAAGATGAGAATGTATTTGTCCCACTACCTCCTTTAACAAGCAAATCTAAAACTTTCTCACCATCTGTAAATCCAGTATTATCCCCTATCCCAACTGTTCCAAAGTCGGCGTTGGTAGCCCCTGCATCTCCATGAAAATAAAAACTTAAGATAGTACTATTTGAATCATAGGCAATGGTTTGAACAGTCTCCCCATTCACACCTATCGTTGTTAAATCAGAAGTCGTGATACCACTAAGACCAGACCAATCCACGGTGATTTCTGAAAAACTACCTAATCCCTCATCATCTCCAAAAGGTGGCAGCAAATCTGTGATCGCAGCGTTGCCTGTGTCAACAAATCTATCCCCAACATTTAATCCTGAAACACCACCCAAATTAGTATTAAATTGAGTCGTTGAAGTATCAGCAAACAATTGCAATTGATTAAAGACCGATGTAAAAGTATTCGCATCTAACACTGAGCCAGCACTGCCCGGTGCTTGAGTGGTCGCGGCGCCAACATCAATAAATACAGGCTGAGCTATGGCTGTGGGAGCAAGAAAACTTAATAAAAAGAAAGTTGACAGTTGTTTCATAGTTCAATCCTTATAACTCATGGCTAATAAATAGTTTGCAAGGCTCATGCCAACTATCTATCCTCTTGATATCATGGAAATTTACATATGAATCAAAGAAACAAATATAATCATAGGGCTTTATTTTACGAAGATTGTTAAATATCCTGACAAGGGATCCACTTTGCCCAAGCTAGCCAAAGCAGTATACTGACAGCATATATATTTTCTAAGTCACAAAGAGCGCCACATGATCCGATTGATGTTTTTACTATGTATACTATTTGTCCAACAGTCAGTGGCGAGTTCTCCTACTGATAATGCTTCGCATCAAATCTCTGAAGAAGAAATAACACCAATAGCACCACTTGTATCTCGGCAAGACTGGATTAGCAATTTCCAAAGTAATATGCCTACTATCGTTTGCGAACCTGAAAAAGATTTTTTAAGGTGTTTTGACATCACCGCTGAAGAATGCAAAGTTGTTAGCCAATGGTTTGCTTCTGCCTGCTTAGACAATATGACTTATCAGATCCCAGAGCAAGTTGATGAGCAAGCAGGTAAGCAAATGGGCATCGTCGCAGGCCACTGCATCAATACTTTATACTTTAAATTTATGAGCAATAAGCGAAAAGAAGGGGAAAATTGCCCTCTAATGCCCCAAGAAAGCGCAACAAAAAAACCAACTGACAACAGCGAAGTAGTCCAACCAAAAAACCATAGTACACCACCACAAACCAGCTCTGAGCCTTTACCAGATCCAACCAAACCTGCTGATTATGAGTGATTGGTTCCAACTCGCGACGCTTGCTATGATTCAAGGACTCACTGAATTCTTGCCAGTGTCTAGCTCAGCTCATTTGATCTTAATTCCTCTTTTAACTGGCTGGGAAGATCAAGGCTTAAGTATGGACATTAGCGTTCATTTTGGCACTTTAATCGCAGTTATGCTCTATTTTAGGCAAGATCTTAAGCATATGATCATAGATTCATGTCTAGCTCTCAAAGGTCAAAAATTGACACCCTATACACATCTTGCCATCCAGCTTGTCTTAGCAACCATACCTGTGTGTATTGCCGGATTATTGCTCCACGATTTAATCGCCCTTCATGCACGAAGTATGACCGTCATTGGCACCACAACAATTTTATTTGGACTATTGCTTTGGGCGAGCATCAAACATGCCAATCCAGATCGTAAAGTCGTCAATTACAAACAAGCGATGTGGATGGGATTTGCCCAAGTTCTAGCGCTCATCCCAGGAACATCTAGAAGTGGCATTACGCTTACCGCCGCGCTCTTTCTAGGGCTTAGCAAACAAACGGCCGCGCGGTTTGCATTTCTCATGGCTATCCCTGTGATTATTTCTGCCACCGGGTATGAAAGTATCAAGCTTATGTCTCAACCCATGAAGCAATCTTGGTTACATCTTGGATTTAGTGCTGCGGTCTCTGCTCTCTTTGCACTGTTATGCATTCACTACTTTTTAAAACTCATTGATAAAATTGGCTTGCTTCCTTTTGTGATCTATCGACTCTGCTTGGGGACTTTTCTGTTCGCGATGGTAACCTTGGCTTGACAAGATTAAATCCAATCGATAGTATTTGCGTGAATTAAACACAAACCTGGGGTGCCATCATTGGCTGAGAGGTTGCTTTGCAATCAACCCATTGAACCTGATCTGGATAATGCCAGCGCAGGGAGGGAAAATGACTATCACCATACTCGATCCAATGGGTGCAGGTTTGTCACTGCTTGCAACCTATTTTTTTACAAAAGCTTCTATCCATGCTTGGCCTATCTCAATTCTGGCGATTGTCATCAACACTTTCCTCTATTTTTCAAAAGGTATTTATGGTCAGGTAGGCCTTGAATGCTTTTATCTTTTGACGACTTTATATGGTTGGTTTGTATGGTCTCAAAAGGAAACAACCAAACCTCTAAGTATTACGAATATCCCTAAATCCATTTTTTGGGCAAGTTTGCCTATCATCGGCATAACTATCTACATGCTCAGTTACATGTTAAAAACATTTTTTGATTCTAATATAGCGATGCAAGATGCGACCGTGACGATCTGCTCCTTAACAGCTCAACTCATGCTCTGTCAAAAATGGATTGAATGTTGGGCCATATGGTTTTTGGTTGACGCTATGATCATGGTTATCCATTGGTCTAAAGGGATCCCGTTTCATAGTGCTATCCATGGTATCTACCTTGGTATGGCCATTCTTGGATATGTCCGATGGAAAAAGCAGCAAGATACTCAGAAAAAACAACAAAACACGATACCAAATCTACGTCATCAAAAGTTGATTACTTAGCTTATTACTTTTTACATAACTAGCTTGCTTGGCTCTATACGCACATTTCATTACAATTAGACCAATAAAAGGAGAAAGTTATGCTAGATAGTGACGCAACACAAATACATGATCAAGAAATTTTATTCAACACACTCCAACAGTTAAATATAGAAGATCTTCATATAAAGCAATGCCCTAAAACCAAGCTCATTGCCATCATTGCGATCCATAGCACAGCGCTTGGTCCTGCCCTAGGCGGTGTGAGATGCGTCCCCTATGCCACTTTAAACGATGCCATCATTGACGCCATGTATCTTGCCCGAGGCATGAGTTTTAAAGCCGCCATTTCTGGCTTACCTCAAGGCGGCGGTAAAGCTGTCATTATGAAACCGCCACATATTGAGGATAGGCATGCATTTTTCAATGCTTTTGGTCAATTTATTGATGAGCTTGGTGGTCGATATATCACCGCCGAAGACAGCGGCGTTAACATCGCAGACATGAATGCAATTAAAGAAAAAACGCCCTATGTGACAGGGCATAGCGATCATGACTATCAGATCCATGATCCCTCTCCTTTAACAGCTTTGGGGGTTCGGCGCGGCATGGAAGCAGCTATCCATTTTAAACTCAAGAAAAATAGTCTTCATGGTGTCCATGTGGCCATTAAGGGCGTTGGTAAAGTTGGCAGCTTTTTATGTCAAGAGCTCCATGAACTTGGTGCTCAATTAACCATTGCAGATATCAACGAGCAGGCCGTTGAAAAAGTCTTGCAAACAATCCCTGCCAAAGTTGCTTCTATCGATACGATCCATAAAACAGTGTGTGATATCTATGCCCCTTGTGCTCTATCTTTCACCTTAACCGAAAAGATCATTAGTGAAATCAAAGCGCCTATTATTGCAGGTGCTGCTAACAATCAACTGTCATCTCCTAACTGTGGGTATCTCCTTCAAAAACTAGGCATCTTATACGCACCTGACTTTGCTATTAATGCTGGAGGTCTCATTCATGTGAGCGCTCAATATACAAAAAACCCAGAAAAAGAAGCGCGCCATAAAGTGAATCAGATATATCAAACGATGCTCGATATTTTTGAGTCTTCCCATCAAAAAGGGATGCCCCCTCATGAAATTGCTGAAAATATGGCCAAAGAAAAACTAAATACACTATCTAATTGAATTAAAACGGAGATCTCATGAATAGAATCTTAATCTTTAGTCTAGCATGCTTACTTTCGAATGCTACTTTAGCCGATGATGGCACTCAACGCTTAGAAAAAAAAAATCTAGAATCTATAACCCAAAATGGTGAACTTTTTCTGGAGGATGTCACTGTCAGACAAGAAGTTAAAGTCAATGGTCTTCTTGAGGCTAAAAAATCAAAATTAAATCATGTAACCAGCCATGGCTCAGCAGATATTGATCATTGTCAAATTGCTGGTAATATCACAGCGCATGGTGAAGCTAACATTGAAGACAGTTACGTCAAAGGGCATGTTAATCTCATGGGCGACTCAAAACTTGAAGACTCAACGTTTGAAGGCACAATCACCATTCAAGGCAAAGCTAGCTTTGATGACAATACCTTCAATGAGAAAGTCAAAGTTTTAGGGGCATTAAAAATCTCAGAGTCAACCTTTAATAAAACTCTAACCGTCGATGCTTCTCAATTGAAAATTAAAGCCTCAACGATTCATGGCGATCTCATCATTAAGAAGCATCCTTATAATAAAGAGCAGCATGTTGAGATCATTGAATCTACGATAAATGGTAATGTTCAATTTGAATCTGGCGCGGGTCTTATGACTCAAGATAAGAAATCCATGATCAAAGGCAAGGTTACCGGAGGCCAAATCACCTCAAAGGATTAATTTTTTTTAATTGAACTCCAAAAAATTCAGGGTCAAAATTCGCCAATTGCCTTTGGCGAATGACCTTGGGCAAGCGAGCTTCATAAGACGTTAAGATTGACTGCTTTTTCTCAACAGGAGTGCCACAATTTAAAGCCTGCACATGGGCTGGAATACAACGATTTAGCACGTCAAGATTATATCCACCCTCTAAAGAAGAAATCACGCGTCCATAACAAAGTCGATTAGCCAAAGCAACTGCTTCCTGTGTCACCCATTGGTAATCTTCATCTCTTAATTGAAGCGATGAAATGTCATCCTCGTGATGACCATCAAACCCTGCAGAGATATAAATGAGATCTGGCATAAATTTTTCAATCGCTGGCCACCACATTTGTTTAATTTGCTGTCTAAAGTTTCGACTTCTGGTGTTTGGATTCAAAGGGGTATAAACGATATTAGATGCTTGTTCAAGTGGCAGATCTGGAAAAATATCTCTTTCAAAAACAGAGCAAATCAAAGCCTTATCGTTATCTTTTAAAAGAGATTCGGTCCCGTTTCCTCGATGCGCATCAAAATCTAGAATAGCAACTTTCAGGCCATAGTTATTCATAGCATGTTGAGCACCAATAACGACGTTATTGTAAAAACAAAAACCCATCGCTTGCTGACCATTACTGTGATGGCCAGGGGGCCGAACATGGCAGTACACTTTTTGGGCTTTGCCACTCATCACTAAATCAACAGCATTGATTTGGGCACCAGCAGCGTAATTTGCTGCTAATAGAGTATCAGGGCTCAACCTAGTATCATCATCAATCTTTTTTAATCCTTTACTTGGAAGCATAGCTTTCAGTTTTTCTAGGTAAGCACTATCGTGAGAAGCAAGCAGCATTTTTTGAGAGATTGGGGTTGCTTCATAAAAATCAGCACAGTGCTTAAATTTGGATTTCAGCTCAAGAAATGGCTGAATAAATCTATCAGGATTTTCTGGATGTTTGCCCATTTTATGGAGAGCACTATCGGTATGAAAAATTATCGCAAGTTCTTGTGACATCACTTAGTTCCATCTAAAGTTAATCATCGATCACACAACACCTCGACACAAAATAATTGTGTGATGCAAAGCTTTGCTTATCGCGGCTTGAAATTCATAGCGTTGTTGAAGTATGTTTCAACCTCAAAATCTGCCGCACAAACTGCATCATCTTTCCTAGGAGGCCATGAAAAACACAAGGGTATACGGGCTTCTTTTAAGGCTTGATTCGCTACGTTAAAAGGACCACAACCTATCAACGCTTCCATTTCGTTCTCGGATTTATAGAAAAAAAGAGTAGAGCCTTCTGCGCTATCGCTAAGTTGAGAGTCTAGCCCATGGTCTGCCATAGCATCCCATAAGCGCTCAACTAATTCACGCGTCTGGACACGCATATCGATATTAAGTGATAAAAAACCGTTATGCCTAGCAAAAGATACCGTTGATTTAGCAAAGCCATGTTCTTCAACTATCTCTAACAAATAGATCTCTAACTCTCTCATATTAGTCTCTCTTAGCATAGACAAATAGATTCATTATACCTGGATATGTATTTATTCTATATAAATGGCTAAATATTTTGTAGAGAAGCTTAAGGATCTATATCATAGTAAATCTAAAATATGCATACGACAGGAAACCAATGAAGTCAACCAACAAGATAGTGCTCACCTTTGTGACCCTAAGCCTATCCGTCTTTGCCCTTACGATATGGACACTCAAGCCATATGGGGGTTGGACACACCTTGAATTAGGCGCAGGTAACTATGGAGCAGCGGGTCACACTCAAATATCTTTAAAGCAGACTGTATTAACAAAACTTGAAGCCAGCAGTAAACCTAATTTTATTGATAAGTTACCTCTCAAAGATGAGAAGCCGTATGATCCAAGACAGCAATTTTCAGTCTTGTTTTGGACACTCGATGAAATGGTGAAACGCCATGGTCCCAAAGGCGTTTTTCACGTCAACGACTTATTACCAAGCTATGCCCAAGTCGCTGCCGACGCTTTATCTGATTATGCTGAAACACAAGGATACAACCAAGTACAAATTGAAGTGATCGGTGGTGATTATAACTTCATTAACGCAGAGCATACTTTAAAACGTTTAAAACTAAAGCGTTATGATAGTGTCCATTTAAAAAACCCTGAAATTTCATTTTTTACTTATAAACTTGATGGCAATGAAGTGATTTCAAGCCCTGATAGCCGTCGTCAAGGTCGAATGTTACTACAAAAATTTGCGAATCTTTCTAGAACAGGTTTAATCTTTTTTGCCTTAAAAGGCACACGTTTTATTCCTGAAGAAGAGATGAAAGAATTTATAGAAAAAGAAATTTTTTACAAAAAAACTGACGAATGGGAGCCTGTCCCCTATTACTTTCCAGAGGGGAAATTCTATCCCAAAGATGTCGCAACCGTATTTTTTATCCCACCCAAATTTGCATAAAGCTTACATGAAACAAGCCGCTTGAAAAACTTTCAAGCGGCTTAGCTCTCGTGTCATCTTGACATGCGTCTCAGACTAGATTGTTCACTCGGTGCCAAATCAATATTATTGACATGAGCAGACATCGTCTTCAACCTATCATTCATCTTTTGTTCATTTTCAGGCACTAAACCAGAGCGGAGCATTTCTTTTTGCATCCCTGGCTCTAGGATCTCCATATAGATCTCATTTTTAGCTTCTTCTGATAAATGCTCTGGCAAAATGTCACTATCATCAATTTTCGCATAATCATTGGCCATCGCAATGGCCTCTAAGCATAGGGTGTCAACACACAGCTCTTGTAAATAACTTAAAGCTTTGGCCATCAATGGATTATCCTCTATTTTACCGCCATGTTGAGCTACGACACTATGAAAAATGGATTCAATCTTATTCATACGCTCATCCAAATCAGAAACCGTCAATAGAGCTTCTTTAACTTTTTCAAAGCAAGTTTCATCCTTCATCATCTGCGTTAAATCAAAGACTGTTTTCTCTCGTGAAGCATGATAAATTTCTTTTTCCACATGAATAATTTTCTCATCTAACGCTTCATGAGCTTGCTCGTACTCTAACGATTCATCAGCGATGTGAAGTACCTTCTCAAGCTCTTTAAGCAATCCTATACTCACATTCACACCTGTATGAGAATTTTCCCCAAATAGCTCAGGCAACTCTGGCTCACCAACATCCAATTTCTGATCGTTGCTGTGTGTCCATGCTTCCATGGCCGACTCAATTTTGGTATCCCACATTTGCTTCTCTTTACGAGATAACCCTGGAGCAGCTAACATCATAGGATCAGTTTCCAAGCGTTTTAGTAAGATGATCCCTTCGGCTTTGGTCGCCATCGAAAGATCTTCTTCAATACTCGCTAAATAGGCAGCTTGTAGTTTTGAATAATCAGCTAATTGCTTTTTACTCATCGATTGCCCTAAGCCACGTTGTAAAAGATTAGGTGCTTCATATTTTTGACGATCATTTAAAACAATTTGAGCAAGGTTTGTAATCAACTCTCGCCTAGCTCGAGGATACGTGACCCATGCAACACCATGTGTTTTAGAATGAACCAAATCATCAATACCATGAGGTAGTTGTTTTGCAAAATGCTCTGTTCTTAAAGATAAAGCTTTACTATAAACACGCTGAATGGATTCTCGATTGCATAAATGAGATTTCAACATCGCTTCACCCTGCGGCCCTAAAGCTTTATAGGCTGGCGACTCAATAATGTTCTTTGCTGTCTCAGTCAACAGACTTATCACTCGTTGATTATCCACGTCTTGCTCTTGAGGAATAAATTGCATGGCAATGCTATCTAGCTCATGATCTAGCGATAACATCAAGGCTTTCAAATTAGCTTGCTTCTCTTTTAATGGTGCAAGAATTGGGATGGCCTTATCACCCAAAAATTCGACACTGTTTTTAGCTTCAAGGCGTTTCAATGTTTCATCTAGTTTACCTAAAACTTGTGCTAATGGTTTCGTTGTTTGCAAGCTTAAATCAATGTCGGTCATTGTCTCTAACGCAACCGTGGTTAAATCTGTTTCATATTTTAAAACCATTGCCTGATGACAAGCTTGGGCATCTCCTGACATCCTATGCTTACTGAACTCATGGATTAAGTTTTTCGCTCGAGCTTCACGTAACCGATACTGAGCATCAGTTTCATGATCTAAACGATGTGAAAATGATGTGCTAGTAATCACTTTTAAACGATGTGCGGCTAGCATTTCTTGTTGCAAACTCTCAACAAACGTTTCTTCATTAAAATTTAAAAGCTCACCCTGAGATAAGGTGCTCTTTCTCTTCTCAATGAGTGATGACGCATGACGCTGCCAAAAATTCAACCATTTCGGATCTTGTATCAAATCCTTGTCAAGCTCATCAAATCTTTGATAAACAGCCTTAACACCTTCTAAACTCAAAGGCGGCCCCCAATTTTCAGAGGTTTTGGCATGGTACTGCGATACTGCGCTTTGAATAAAGTCATGGGCACCTTGCCCTAGTAATTTGTCAGGTAATGCCAAGGGACCTTGCGCAAAAAGACGCATGCGATCTTGAGATCGGTCAGGATCGATGAGTAAGGTATCTCCGTGCCTTAGCTGAAGCTGAATATGCAAATAATCCATACAATGGTTTGGGACTCGCGCTTCTCCCAAAATGGATTCTAGATTTTTGGGTTGCTCTAAATGTCCTGTCGCAAGATTCAAATACTGGTCCCAAAGCTTTGGATGGTGACAGTGTCGTACTAATTCTCCTAGAGCATTAGATTGAACTTGATCCACTGGACCTAGAATATTTTGTATGGTTGGCGCAATACCATAAAGATGTTCATCGAAAGGTAATCCTTTACTTTGCTGCTCCCGATATTGCTCAAGCACAAAGGCCGTATGCTGATTTTCCAATAACAAATTCCACTGGGCAATAGACTGATCTGGCCATTGATGCTCTGATATTTTTGTCACCAATTGATCAGCTAAGTTGATATGAGGTTGATCAGTCTCATGCGTAATAACTTGAGCCTGAGAACTTAAGTCAAGCCCACGCGCTTTCATTTTATCTCGAAGACCAATCAAAACCTCAAGGTTCTTATCAATCAAATTGACAGCAATTTTGGTGCTTTGAATAGCATCCAAGTCAACATTTTTATGAAGTCTTATTTGGAGATCTGTCAGCTCATCCACCAAATGATCTAACTCCTGCAAAGAAAGTACTTTTGGATTCTGAAGATCTTCATAACCTAAAATTCTTTGAATATTTGCTATCGAAGACTTTTTAATCGTGGTTGTCTTCTCCCAATATTCAAATTGATAAGACATCTCTCTACGTAAGTAATCAGCACACAGCAACATCTCTTCTTCAGATTTGGCGCTCATGACCACACGGGTCATCGAGCGATTAATCACCTCTTGAAAACGGCTTCCCTTTTTATTACGAGTTCTAAAGAATGACGTTTTACTAATATCAACATCCATGGCGCTTTTTCTAGCTTCAAGTAAATGCTCCAACATTTCCTTATGTGTGGTTGAGCCTTGAATCTTTTTCAACAAATTTTTTGCAGGCGTTGTGCGCTTAAGCATTTTTGATTTATCTTGCAGATAGTGTTGTATATCTGCTGTCATATCCTGCACAAGCTGTAATTGACTATAAGATTCAAACGCCACTTGTGGATTTTGGTTTTGATAGAATAAAGCTCTTTCAGGATTTGAAGATCTATTATCAGAGGACAACCTTTTTATAACCACTTGATGAGCCGTGGTAATATCGCTTTCAAATTGCTGATGCCATTGCTGACCCAGCTGAGGCTCTTTAAATTGAATTTGTGTTAATTGTTGATGCAGCTGCCCCATCGATTTTTCATACGTTTCAAAAAGTTTTGCGTAAGCCCTAGAGTCAAAGCCCGCCTCATAGCATATCATCTGCATATGAATATTCTTCTCTAAATAAGCTTTTTGCAACATTGCATTAGCTGTTTTTGGATCTTGAGAAATGGTCTCTAGCAACAATTGACTAGCCTGCCTTTTATCTTGAGGGATTGGATCAATATTTAACCACTCAAAAGGGGAAATATTGTCAACTTTAAACCTTTTCTCATGACTCAAAGTCTCCTGGAGCAGCATCACGGCATTGAGGGTATCAAGCGCCTGTATGTGCGCGATTGGATCTTGAGGATTCTCATGGCGACTCAACATCTCAGGCTGTTTTAACCAAAAATGTTTGGGATAATTGATGAAAGTTTGCGCAAGATGACTACGAACCGTTTGTTGTGGATCGACGACGACGGCCTTGCGGCTTCTTTCTAAGATACCTTCCATCACCGCCGTATGATTGGTTTCATAGAATTCTTTTGCAAATAGTTGTGGATCAATGATATCCAGATTATCTTGAATATAAGCTAAAACTTCTTCATTCGTTAAATCAGGATATCGTTTCCCACTTTCAACGGTGTGATGCTTTGGAAACATGGTTTCTACCAAGTGGTTCATCAAAACAGGAGAGCCTGCCATGGCTAAAATCATCTGCTTGCGCTCTGGATCACTTTCTTTATCTGCTATTTGGCTCACAACCTTACCGACTTCTGCTTTAAAATTTTTCTGCTCTTGACTCTCTAATTTTCTGATCTCTCGAAATTCATTATATTTTTGCTGCTTTACTTTTAAAGTGGCATAAGTCATCAATTCATGATCGCCGAACTCTCTAAAGTCACTAAACAAAATATCAGAGAGATCTTTGGCACTTGGCTCATTAAATCCCAGATTCTCTCTAAGCTGGCCCATGAACTCATCATTCCATTTTGCCTTACAAAAAGGTCCAAGTGCTTCAAAGACTGCTTCAAAGTCACCACCATGGATATCTTTTAACCTTAAGTACTCTTTATCTATCTCAGTCAAATATTTATTCCAGCCTTTTAACATCATCATTTGAAAAGTCTTTGGCAAACTTTCCGCATCAAAGCCTGGCACTTCCCTTAATATTTCCTGAACCTCCTCAAATCGTTTATCTTCCTTAGATAAATTGAGCATACCAATAAACTGCTCATAGAAATGGGATCGGATATCACCATACGTTTGCTTTAGCTGACGCTCTTGAGCTAAATTCGTGTTTTTTGCATGCTGATAAGTACTTACTCGAGTCGAAAGCTTTTGAGCATTAAAATGTTTGACATTGAATGGTACGCGGATCCCCTCAGACTCCAATTTATCAATAAAGCGACCTTTATTGATAACATTCATATATAACCCATGGTGTCCTTGACGGCCCATGCGCCCAACGATTTGGCGCTCCTCTCGCTCACTGGCCTCAACATACGCACCGATCACAAACAAGCCATCTGGATGCTTGGGTAATTGCCCATGCTCATCAGGCGTGTTAAGCGTCGGCTTAAAGTCAGTCCCGCGTCCCATCATAGGCGTTGTGATGGTGATCGTATTTTGTAACCCAGCATACTGCTTGATGTAATCCTCTTTTTCTTCACTGGAATTAAAATGAGGCAAGACTTGCAACTCATATTGACGAGTTTGTGCATTATATTCATATTGCTCATGCTCGATGCCGTTATAATATTGCAGTCTTGGCGGAGCGCCTCGAAGGCTTCTTGCAGACGACTGTAGTCGACTTAAAAAACCATCTTTAAATTGTGCTGCCATCAGAGCATCTTCTTCAACGATGATGGTCGGCATTTGGTTTCGATCAATGGCATATTTTTTAATTTGACCATAGACAGCTTTAATGTGACCGCTGGCGTTATTAGCAAAGATCGATGGATTCGATGTCGCTGTACGCTCTTGGTGCGACTCAATTTGATTAAGCTTAAAGCCATATTTTCTTTGTAGCTCTGCTCGCTCTTGCGCGGAGCCTACCGTTCCTGTCATGCCCCAAACACAGCCGCCTCTCTTTGAGAAATAATCGACGAAGTTTTTACTCGATAAAGCTGCTACGTGAGCTTTCTCTGAATCAATGCGACATGGCGGTATATCAAGCTTCTCTACCATCTCTTGATTGATTCGAGCATGAATAAACTGATGAACCCCTTTCGACCACTTAGAGCCTTTCGCCACACGATGATGTGAAATGATTCTCGCAGCGGAATATTCTTGGCCATCTTTATGAGTGAATTTATCTAAAGTCCAAGCTGTGCCTTGCCCTTCTTTAAAAATAACTTGAGCATTGTGAGCTGAGTCTATCCAAGTATCCAGCTGTTTTCGGGCCTCACTCTGAGGCGCTTGCATCGATAGTAATTTTTTCTCGATATGCGACAAAAAAGGCTCTTTTAGGCGCTGACTTAACTTATCTTCATTTAACCTTTCGCTCAAAAATTTAATGGCATTCACAACATCTGATGCTCTATCAATTTTATCATTTTTAAACGTATCTGAATCAACGAAGTCATTCAATTGATAATATAACCACTCATCCAGATTAATATCAGAGGACAACCCTTCATCGCCAAGATTCACTGCATACCTGAAATCAGTTACTTCATCAAGCACTGTAAAGTCAACTTCATCAAGGATCAATCCTGGCTTATCAATATCCAAGCTGCCTTGAATATCTGTTTTCGCCAAGAATAAGGCCATATTTGAAACATCAGTATAATTCACGCCATCTTGCACAAAATCCTGACCACTTGAAGACGCTTTGATCAGGGAGCTTTGAATACCCATGTACTCATAGTAAGCATGATTTTCCTCCAATCCTTCACTGGCTAAGGTTAGATTTGAGGTACAAACAACAGCAGGTCGCCCCTGAGCGTGCATCACACTGGCATAGAGCGCAGCTGTCAACGACTTACCTTGCCCCGTCGCAATCTCATTAATGTTCATTTGGCCATTATCAAGCGCCGTTAACAAACTCATCACCTGTGTTGAATAAGGGAATCGCCCATCAGGCATGGTCGCTCTAAAATAAATTTCTCTGGATACGGCAATAAATTGCAAAGTCGCCAAATGCCTTTGCTCGTCTGACAGTGACTCATCTCGAATTTTCACAATCAATTCGTCTTTGAATGCTTTGATGTCTTTTTTTGATAAATCCTTGAGCGCTTTATTCTGATAAATTGGCATATTGAAGCCAATGGCATGTATATAAGCATATTCACTTAAGATTTTTTCTTGTGCCGATCTAGAGTGACCGATTGGTTTAGAAAAATTAAGCGAGCTCGAGCCGTTGACAACAGGCATCACACGTTCATCATCAAATAAGCGTGCAAGCATCTTTGGTGATGTTTTAAACTCAAAGAAATCTTTCTCTAAGGATGATAAAAAATCAGCCACACCAAAATCATTAACATCAAGCATTTTGATAACACCTGTTGTTAAGGCTGTCACATTTGGGAAATTGGCATCTAGATCAGCTTCTTTCAGTTTGGTTAAATCCTCAAGACTAAGCTGCTTTAACTGTCCGACAAGAGCGACCAACTGATCACTGGTTGGAGATGGCTTTTCTCGATTACTTTGATTGGTGATAGCCATGATTAAGGCAAGTTTTTCAGCGTGATCAACAGTAGCCATTTCCTGAATAACAGTAAGGTGCTCTAAACCTTCTAATAGCTGATTAAGTTCAGATTCTTCAATACCACTATCTAATAAAACATGCATGGCTTGAACAAGGGCCATCACTTGAATATCAGGTTTCGTTTCTAAAGATGTTTGTAACGTTTGAACAAAAGCGCTGTAGCCCTTAGGCGACTTTTCAGATAACTGAATAAGAGCATGCACAGATTGTTGTTGACAATTATCATGTTGAGCAAGTGTTAAAATAAGCGCCATGCTTTGGGCTTGATCGATAAGAGGATGGGTTAACACACTGCCCTTGATAAGCTGATTGACGGTATCCCAATCTTGAATATCACTGAGGTGTTCAAAGTTGATAATTTGCTCTAAAAGCGATATTGGGTAAAGCTCTGTTTCTGCATAAACATCAGAGAGAGAAACAAGACATTGAGTTAAAGATTGCAAAGGAATTTTATCTTGATTTAAGCTTTGCAATGATTCAGAAATTTTATAAAAACTGCGCTTGGTTGCTTGCTTGATAAGATGAATGTGTTCGTATAACGTCGCTACTTGACCTTGATGAGCAAGATGAAGCCCTGTGACGGTGCTTAATGTTTTAAAATCTGTTGCTTGGATTGTCGGTGGGGCATAGTGATTTAAAACCCAAGCCTTTAAAGCATCCTTCTCTTGGCGCTTGAATTTTTTAAGATGCTGTGCTTCGTGATATTGATAAGCGCCCTTATTTGTATCGAATAGGAACTTATTGAACGTTGGTAAAACTTGCAAAGTGAAAACATCACTATTTGTATCGATGTCTAAACTATCTAAATGCTCGCAAAACTCTTCAAAGGTTTGATAAGCCTCGTTGTCAATGACAACATCAGGAAACGCTCTGGTCACAACTCCTAACAATCGATCTTGACTTTGAATAAAAGAGGACTGGAAGTCTTGCGACTCTACAACTTTGTCTTCGAGGTTATCTAAAGAGAATTCAATGCCTGTAAATCCAGGTTGTCTGGCAATCCACATGGCAACGGATTGAATATTAGGTTGGGGTTGACTCACACTTAAATCTATCATCCCTTTCATCTGAGCCATCGTTGGGGAAGGATCAAGGGTTCCAAAGGTATAGTTTTGTAACACTTTAAAAACATCAGATAACGCATCATAACCAACACTGTCTGCTTGGCAGTGTGTTTGTTTGATGTGCTCAAGCCAATAAGATAAAGATTGCTGGTTATCTCCTTCCCCTGTAAAGTCCCCAATCGGCGCTTTCGCCATTAATATCGCTTGAAGAAAGCCACCTTGTAATTTTGAAAAAAGAATATCTTTAGGCGCATCTTCAGCTTGACTTTTGCTTTGTAGCGTTAGAAGAATGTGGGCTAACTGCGCTTGTGAGCATTTTGAATCCTCTCGTGCTGACCATTGATGAATAGGCACAAATAGATTAGAAGATTGTTTAAAGAATAACGATGGATTAAAACTGCCAACCTCATTAGGATTAATTTCTCTGATGTGACCATGTTCATGCAAGGCACGTAAGGTTGTGACAAATGATGTCATGGACTCTAGCGTGGGCGCATGCCCCTGTTGATGACCTTGATAATATAAAGCTTGGCACTCACTTACATTTTCAAAAAATTCTGTATATTTGGCCTTCACATCAGGTTGTGACATATCAATGCCATCTACGGCTAGAGCTAGATCATCTAGTTTGTCTAACGCGGCAAAATCCGAGGCCCCTTTTTCATGGAACAGACAAAAGCCTGTAAAATTATATAAAAAAGCTTTGACTCTTTCTGGCTCTTTAATGGGTGGATTTTTAATGGCTTCAATTTTTTGTGCCGCCAATTTAAATTGATTCAAATCAATGGCTTGATGGCTAAGACCATATTCACGATAAAAATTTTGTTGACAGATATCTAAAGAAGAACCAAATTGCCAATGATTTTTAAAAGATGAGGTTTTCCTGTCATGCAATTGGACAAAAGAAGTCATGCCATTGTGTTTAAGCCCTTCTTTATCCAACCCCATTTCAGGTAGAATGATTTTATATCCATGATGTTTTGAAGCGCTATAGGCGGTATGGTAGTCTAAATCTAATGTGTTCATGACCGCTAGTTGCTCACCAACTAGGCCGTTTGCGTGGGCATTTTTAATAATCGATAGATATCTGTCAAGCCCAACCTTGAGATCCGTGCAACCAGAGACTATCGTTTCTAGATTATCAACCGGCAAAGGTGCGCTTTGAGTGAGATCATTCCATTGATCCATAAAATATTGAAAGCTTTGAACAAGCTCGCCTAGCTCGCATTGAGCATGATGCTTAGCATGGACATGACAAAAGGACATGAAGAACTTGAATTCACCATCACTTAAATCTTTCATTTTATCAAGAGCCATAAACTGCTCATGACGCATCATATGATCGCCAAATCTTTTTTTAGAGCCCCAACCTTCGTTGTCTCTCTGTAAGACAGCATAGTTCAAAAAGTTATCAAATAATGTGTTATCTCCAACCTCTTTGGCTCTTTTCTTAATGGCTTTTAGTCTATCCGTTAGATCAAAGAAGGCATCACCACCAAGGGATACACCGACTTCTGCTAAATCTTGAGGAGAAATATGATCAAGCATACTTGCCACAAGATCACTTTTAACCCATTGATAAAACTGTAACCCACTTTTCTTTTCCGAGGTTGTGAAAAGGATTTTAGCGGTAACCATAAGATCTTGGCGTTCAGATAAGTGGCCAGCATTATATTGATTGATTTCTTCACGTGTTAAAGGCTCAAAATATTTATTCGCGAGACCTCGCTCAATGATGCCTAGCTCAGGCCTCTCTTTGAGTAAAAAGTGAGAGGATCGCGCATCGATTCGAGGCCTTTTGGGTATGGCGGCTCTATCTTGTATGGTTAATGGCGAGGGATCAAATTCAACCTCTAGATCAAAGTAATATCCCTTTTTGGGTCCATCTTGCGTATTTAATTGACCATACTTAAATCCTTTTGGTAAATTCTCATCGACCAATCCATATTGAAAAGATTCCGGATCTTTCATCACTTGTCTGATAATTTCTTTAGATAGAGATTGCGTATGGCTATGAGGCACTAATTCATTTTGATCATCAAACGCATTGCCAACAAGCGTATGCCATAAAGCTTTAAGCTCTTCATTTTTATGATGGTAACCACTGACTTCCATTTGCACAAAAGCAATGAAATCCTCTGCATTCGTAATGTTATCTTCTTGCGCACCATGCGCTTGGTTCATGTCTTGCTCTTGTTCCTGCTCCTGCTCTTGCTCTTGTTCTTTTTCTTGTTCCTTTTCTTGCTCTTGTTCTTGCTCCATTTCTTGCTCAACAGCAGCGCCTCTTAAAGCATCTGCTAAAGATAAAACTCGCTTACATGCGCGAACTTCCATAGGATTTTGTGCTTCTCTCACACTACCTGAAGCAACTTTTAATCCTGACATTTCTCCTAATGAAGATTCCCCATGAAGTAGAATTTTATAATTAATAGCTCTTCGGTTTTTTGCAATTGCCAAGCTTAATTGATCCATTTTCTGAACTAAGGTCTCATATTGAGCAAGCTCTTGAACATCTCTTTGAAGGAGAACGCCTACTTCCTTCTGGTTATTGAGCTCATAGTAACGATTCCTTAATTTTGTATCGATGACATCCGGCGTTAAATTGCAGGCTAATGCATTTTCTTGTCTCGTCGCTAGCTCAAGCATGTTATCAACAAATAACTCATACCCCTCAGGATCTAAGTTACCATAAGGAGCGGCACCAACAATGACGCTCGCTAATTTGAAGTAATCAGCTGGATGATCTGCAATGCCTTTTGCAAGAGCAAAAGTTTTATCAAGTAAATTTTCTGAAGAATAGACATGATTCATTTCTATTTTTGTAAAAGGGAGAGGTAAACCTTCATTGACATGCTCAATCAGAGGATCAAAGTAATCGTCCATATCAAATAACATGGGCTCAGGACGACCCTCAGGAAAAGGAACGCTGATATTTAGCTCCCCCAAAGAATTTTGAAACGCCCCCATCGCCAAAAAGCTTAATGAAGCGGCAAAAACGTCTTTATGGTAAATCGTGCTAGCAATGTCCTTAGGCATTAAATCTAACGTGCCAAGTTTTTTATCTTTTAGTTCCTTGGCATAGTAAGCCCCGTAAACATTTAAAAAATACTCTTTTCTCGAAGACTCATTGCTCAAATCAAACTGTTCACTATCAACACCATAATCATGAGATAGAGCTTTTATACCCTCATCTAACAACTGCGGCCATAACCATGCATCATATTCTTTTTGAATATCTAACTCTAAATTTTGTTGCCTTAACTCTAATCCACGCCCAAACCCATGCTTTTTCTTAACGCCATAAAATATCATGTAGGAAAGATAGCTTTGATTGTTTGCAAGTGTTGGGCCGCCACGTTGAGCATATGGCTTGCCAATGTCTTTCGCTTCAAAATCTTGTTTTGCTTTGGCTAGAATGTAGGCTTGTTTTGATTCATGGTAAAGTTTACTAGTGCCCTGAGATGGATCTGAAACATGCACTGCTGCGACCGTGACTGAGCCACGATCAAAACCTTGAATTTGGTTATCTATAAATTTTTGACAAGCTTTCTCGACAGCAAGTGCTCTTTTTGGAGGTAGCGTGTCACGGGTTTCATAAATTTTATCGCACTGTGCTAAATAATTTTTTAAATTTCTAGCCTCATAAGCTGCGGGCATCTCCCTGTTTCTTTGTTCAGAAAATTTGTGATAGCAATTTTCTAAGAGTGTTACTTCTAAAGCAACTTGGTAATTATCCTCGACAAGTGCTTGCTCATCGTTTTCAAATCTATCTAAATGTTGAAATTCTAATTTTGTTAGATTAGCCAGCACTTGATCATCATGTAAGCTTGTATATTTAATCAGAATGGCAGAGATAAAGGCTTCAAGATTTTGTGGAGTAATTTGCTCTAGCGACAAATCAACGGTGATATCTTTTTTTATATCAAAGGCTTCAATATAACTAGTTAAAGCAGCTGGTAGCGGTCCTGGTTGCATGCGAATCTTCCTAATTTGAGAAAATATGTTTGCTAGTTTTCTAGCCTGATTTTTCTTTGGTGATGCTTCACTTTAGATTAGATTATTTTTTCTATGGCCTGTGCCCCATATATCATTGATTTAAGTAAGACATAGACATTCTGTTTTAGCCAAGCGGCTATAGAAGTGTTTATGTTTACTGCACCATTGGATTAAGTTGTTATCATATTTTGAAAAAACTATAGTTGGAGCCTCGCTGATGGTTGATCCTCTACAGGATTAAAGTCAGGCTACCTAAAAAAGGAAATTTTATGAAACCACTCTCTTTACAGCTATCTTTGATTTTTTTAATCGCTAACCTCTGCGGATTTCATGCTGCAATCGCATCGACGCTTCCACTCTATGGTGGACAGTCTATGGTTGATCCTCTGAAGCGAGTCCTGGTTAAAAGGCCTGATCAAGCGTTTGCCGTCACTGATATTCAAAAATGGCATTACGCAAGTCAACCAAACCTTGTGTTAGCCCAAGCTGAGCATGATGCTTTTGTCAATGTATTGAAACAACACAACATCGAAGTGATTTATCATGATACCAATATGCCTGATCATGCCGATGCGATTTTCGTCCATGATCCAGTCTTGATGACCAATCAAGGTGCCATTATTCTCCATATGGGCAAAAAACTAAGAAATGGGGAAGAGAGTGCTATTGAGAAAAAGCTCAATCAACTTGGGATCCCAACTCTTTATAGACTAAGCCCTGAGGCAACGGCAGAAGCTGGTGATATGCTGTGGCTAGACGAGTCAACACTTGCTGTAGGCCGCTCATTCAGAACAAACCAAGCTGGCATTCACGAACTTACAACAGCCCTCGCCCCCTTAGGTGTGCACGTTGTGACGGCTGATTTACCGTATGATCAAGGTCAAGAAGCATGCTTGCATCTCCAATCTCTCATTAGCCTTGTCGATAAGAAATTAGCTGTCGTATATCCTAATCTTTTGCCTGTTAGCTTTATGGAAGTACTAGAGCAAAAAGGTTTTGATCTCATCTCTGTGCCTGAAGATGAGTACCTTAACATGGGAACTAATATCTTAGCGCTCGCACCAAAGGTGGCATACACCATTGAAGGCAACATCCAAACAAAGAAACTTATGGAAGCGCAAGGTGTGACTGTGTATACATATAAAGGCGATGAAATCTCACACAAAGCTGAAGGCGGCGCAACCTGCCTGACAAGACCCTTACTTAGAGCCTAAGCAAAGGATGCCTAATAGCACCGCAGACGCTGTTAGGCATGACTTTTTCGTATTAGTTAACAAACTTTTAAGCGCTTGACTTTCGAGCATCATATTCAATAGAATTGTCAGAAATCATTATAGGAATAGAAATGATCCTAGCACCAATCGCTATGACAACTTTACGTATTGTCGCCTCTGCTTGTTCGGGTATTGCAAGCTTTATGGCCACAAAGCAATTATTAAATCCATCAGCCAATTCAGCCTTACAGGCCAAACTTGTCAATCTTGAGAATGAAAATTATTCTGAAAATAGAACTCTATTAGAGCAAAGATTGCTAGAATCAAAGACATCTTTTAATGAAAATGTAAAAAGTGCTGCTAGCGCTGCGGTTTATGGGTATTGTACATATGCTGTTGCAACTGGGAATGCTTATACACCTGTTCCCTATTTAGTTGCCGCTTATGCAACCAAAAATTTCGTTCATGATTTAGCAAAGGCTTACCAGGGCTCTTGCAAAGTACAAGAAGCCGTGACGCATCGTTGTCGCTAAGAAGCCCTCAGAATTCAAGGGCTTCTAAAAGTCCAAGCACTGATTAAGTTTTGATGTGTCTATCATAAAGCATGGACCATGTTTGGTGGGCAAAAGGAGCAAAAAGCAAAGCTTTAATGTCTTTCTCAACCTTCAAATCAGCAAATCTCTTCTTCATTAACACTAAAACACAATAATAGAGCATGCTAATAGCAATCCAAAAGGAAACAGAGCTAAGAAAAGAAAAGGCAAGCGCCTCATCTGAAATCATGCCTGCTTGAGAAAAAGCAAAAACAAGCGTCTCTGAGATAGAGTCAAACAGTATTGGAGCTACCATCATGGTAAACGTCAATAAACCGCATAGCCCCAAATTAAACTGATACTTATTAATTTGCCCTTGCGTTGAAAAGAAAAACTTAATGAGTTTATTCATAACTGCGCCTTGCTCCATTCTTACTGACTAAAGTCTATCACTTCAAAAAACGAAAAATACCACAGGCTACTAGGCACCACAACAAAGTCAACTGATTAACTACTATGTGCTCTGGCGCTTCATATGGTTCTGCACTCACCTAGAACTGTACCTTGCCTGCTTGTTAGACTCAAGCTCGAAGGTCATCTAGCTGCGTCGATTGAAAGCTTAACTTTTTTTGGGCTAACACTGTTAACCAGAGTACTAAAAACATCACGCTCAAATATCCTCCAACCCAAATAAGATTTGAGTATGATTGGTGGAGCGACAATGCAATGAGGGGTGCTGTACTTCCAAATAATGACATAGCGAGATTAAAGACAAAGGAGACACCCGTAAAGCGCACATTCATAGGAAAGAGATCAATCACTAAAGAAAACATAGGAGCAGCAATCACAGCAACTAAAGCCGTATAGAGAAACAGCGCCCCTCCAGTTATCCAAATATTGGTGAGACTGATTCCAAAGAACAAAATCGGTGCTAAAGTCACCAATCCAACCACGCCTATTTTATAAAGAGACTGGCGCCCAAAATTATCAGATAAAGCACCCATCAACGGTATCAACAAGCATAAAAGAAAAATCGAGATATTGGTTAATAGGTAACCATGATTCATTTCAAGCGCTAAACGATTAAAATAAACAGATAGAAAAACATTCTGTAAATACAAAGCAAGTGCTGGACACCCAACAATCACGGTGCCTACGAATAATTCCTTCTTATAATATTTAAAAAGATGCTTAATCGGATTGAAGCTCTTTGAATACTGGGCAATGGTTTGATCGCTGACATGGTTGACATCATGCTTTCGCAGCCAGTAAGACAAAAGCCCAAAAGGCAATGATAACAAAAAGGGAATACGCCAACCCCAGTGCATCAATTGCTCCTGAGACAACATCTGTGTCAGGGCAAAACAAATCATAGCGCCCAACAAGACGCCAGTTTGAGCGCTACCAACAATAATGGAGCCCATGAATCCTCGGCGATGAGCAGGAGAGCATTCGCTTAAAAAAACTGCAGCACCACTTTCTTCACCGCTAACTGCAAAGCCTTGTAGCAAGCGACAGCATACAATGATAGCTGTCGCTAGGCCGCCAATGGATGCATAGCTGGGCGTCAGCCCAATCATCAATGTTGAACCAGAAATCAGCCCAATAGAAAGCATTAAGGCCTTTTTGCGGCCAATTTTATCGCCAATCTGCCCCATGACTAATGCCCCTAAAGGGCGCACCAGGTATCCAGAAGAAAAAACAGATATCGTAATAAATGTTGATAGAAAATCATCAACTTGAGGAAAAAAATGATGGCTAATATATTTTGACAAGTAGACATAGATAATGAAGTTAAAAAACTCCATGACATTTCCCGAAACAGCTCCTAAAACAGAGCGCTTAAACCCTCGACCAGTCGCCATAGAGCCCGATTACTTCCTGTGAATTTAATCATGAGCCATTGTACCAACGAAAAGCCTTTATATATATGTACAGTGAAGAAAACGCCTTAAGTATTCAAGTTTCTTAACAAAAGAAGGTATGATAACTGTCGAATTTAGTAAAAATGGTTTATATTTTTATCAAATGTAAGTTTTTTCACTATCGAAAAACAAGCAAGGAAGCTTTCAAAACTGTGCCCTTTGCACTAAACGCCTTAGGATGAGGATAAATCTATGAATAAAGCCATCATGAGCCTGCTAACAACCGCTTCTCTAAGCCTTGTGTCGACAGCATCTTTAGCAGCATACACTGGACATTTCTTAATTGGTGTTGATGGTGGTTTCGGCGCCCAAAATGGGACCCCACATTTAACTGCCCATAATTACCCAACCTCCTTTGATCCAGGCGAGTTAGATCTTAACCGCGATTTAGACAATTCTGGTGGTATCTACAGTGCTTTTGCTGGCTATGAAGTTTCTGATGGACTATGGTTTGCTGGCCTTGAAGCTTCCGTATCTTTGCAAAATTTAGCATCTTCTGAAACCTTTAATGGCACCTTTCTTGGCGTACCTGGTCCTGTGATATATGCCACCAACATTGAGTTCGATCGAGGTCTAACCGTTGGGGTCAGTGGCCGAGTTGGATTAAAAGTTCATCCTTGGGTTCAGCCATATCTTCGTGTCGGTGTTGAAGGCAGTAAAGACAAATTGCAAGTGAATGCCTTTACAACAACGCTTGGCAATGTCACGGTGATGGATGATAGACAATATAATGGCAGACTCTTGCTTGGTGCTGGCATAGAAGTCCCTGTCCATACTAATATTTCGCTACGAGTTGAATATAACTACTCAACGCCAAATGGCACTTTTGCCCATTTAACATCAGGCGTGGGCACAGGTGGTGGTACAGCTGATCTATACCATCGTCCTCACCAACACCTTGTTAAGGGTGCTGTCACCTGGAATTTTATTTAACCAAACAAGAGGCTCGTTAGATATCAATCTAACGAGCCTTGCGCTTCTCAATCATCTTTAACCCCTGCCCATAAGACGAATCCCTTGCCATGCTCATGGGCCAAGTGTCCCTCTTGCTAATCATAGCCCCCAAAGCCGATAAACCATAGCGATCGACCGACTATCAGTCACTATTTTTCTATCGTTTAAAGTATAATCATGGCTGGTTCACGACGAATATTTTGATATGTTTGGATTAGAAGTACTTCTATGGGATATAGAAGATAATTCTCGCGGTATTCTAAAAATGCTTAAAAGCTACTATGGCTATGATCGAACAGGTCACGCTGCCATTCAATTAACCCTGCCTGTTAATCCAGAAACACAGCAATGGATCCAAACATATTGCTACCGTCATAACGCTTTCGCGCCTTTCATACCTTTTGTTAAAACCACAACGAAAACTACAAATGATCAAGGTTTCGAAAGCCAAGAGCCCTGCTACCAAGTCTATTTTAGCTGGTGGCCTAGAGGACTCCATGATCGCTTCAGCGATGAATTAACACAAGATAAGGATTTTGATCTAAGCAAGATAGAGCAACTATTTACAAAGAGCTATGAAGACACGATAGCTCATAAAAAGAAAAGAATTATTGATCTCTTAGAAGGAGCACCTCAGCATGCCATGGATGCAGATCTGCTATCAAAAATCAAAAGAAAGTATGAAAAGTTAATGACTTTAGAGTATGAATATCAACAACAGCTACCCGTAGGTCAAGCACCAGATCAAACCTTTTATTTTCCAATCACTCGCCAGCATTCAGACTTCGGGCTCAATGCTAAAGAAATACTCAAATATATGCACGAATTTGTGACGAATTATGAATTTAATTTAACGTGGCTTAATTGCTCACACGCGGTGCGCTACACTCTACTATCTGGCATACTTCCAAACTCAACTTTAAGTCAGCAATTAGGATCATGGCAGCAATGCCCTGCTATTTTTGATAATCCAAGCTTTCTTTCACAATTTTGTTTAACGCTAGAGATAACCCAAACAAAATTAAAACAACAGTGCTCTAAACCGCTTCTCTTTTCACACCAGAGCCATGAGGGGGCCTCTGACAAGAAAACCCCGGATGAAATAACTTACGCCAGTTTTCGCAATAAGCCCAAAGCAAAACTTTAGATTTTAATCATCTCATCTTCGTTATGCCCGTGAAGGCCATGAGCTTCATGTCGTTCATGGTGAGTCATCCAGTTTTGTGCTTGCTCAGTGATAGACGTCGTACCTGGCGCCAGAACTGGTGAAATGCGCACTCTGATGGTACCAGGAAATTTCAAAAAACTGTTTTTGGGCCAATAAAGGCCCGCATCGTGGGCAATGGCTATGACCGGATAATTGGCAGCTTGAGACAAAGCTTCGCCACTTCTTGAAAATTTTTTCGTCTGACCAGGCTTTAATCTTGTCCCTTCAGGAAAAATAACAATCCATAAGCCTTGCTCTAATCTCTTTTTACCTTCTTTGATAAGATGTTTGATCGATTGTTTCTTATTTCGATCAACAGCAATGGGATCAAGTAATCTTAAGCCCCAACCAAATAAAGGGATCTTCATGAGTTGTTTTTTTAAGACCCATGATTGCATAGGAAGAAGCCCTTGCAAAAACAAAGTTTCCCAAGTTGACTGATGATTGCATAAAACAATCGCATTGGTTTGAGGTAAATTTTCAAAACCTTGAATATCAACATCAAGACCGCATATCACAC
The DNA here is from genome assembly GCA_964351745.1 of uncultured Francisellaceae bacterium. Taxonomy (GTDB): domain Bacteria; phylum Pseudomonadota; class Gammaproteobacteria; order Berkiellales; family Berkiellaceae; genus CAYNJF01. Next base: position 27,466 of record CAYGPI010000006.1, on the reverse strand, counting down.
GAGCGCAAAAAATATTAAATTTTGACCATTGGATTAAGTATCGATATCTCAAGGATAATCGAGTCCAAAACAGACACAAACCTGTCACAGAAAAGAATAAGGCTGATCCCATAAAAAGCAGATTAAAGATCATGGAGCGAGCAAGAATGCTGAGTGTGATCATATTTTTAGTTTTTGATTTTTCAAAGGCGGTGGTCATGGCTTTTGCCTTTTTATAGAAATGCCAATAAAAAACCGCCCTAAGGCGGTTATCAGCAAATGCTCATCTATCACTTACTTGGAGCGTAGCTTAAGATGTTCATGGAGCTCATATACTCAAGATTAAAGGCCCATGAAGCAACTAAGCCGCTAGCCATTAACGTAGATGACATAGAAGCATTCATCCAGCTGCTAGCCATACCTGTTAACAGGCCTGTCACAACTGCTGCTTTCCAAGCATCTTTTAACGATTCACTATGAATGTTTTGGATCACTGAAACAGGGATGGTTTCACCACACACAAAAGTTCCACCAGACACAGCTGTTTGTTGAGCGACGTTTAATTCTTTCATCATAACCTCTTAAATAAAGAATCCAGTCAGCATTCTACTGTAGAAGATAAATCAGAGCAACGAATCAAAGCAGAAGAAGTACGTTAACTCAAATAACTAGAATATCCATAAGAAAGATCATCCGATCAATCGCTTGCCGTGGTTAAAAAGCTACAAAATGGCTTTATGCATACGAAACAAACCTACAAACAAGCCAGCTAACTCTTTGCCTGAAACAAGAACGTCACAGTATAAGTCAGTTTATGATATTCTTGCCCTCAATCTTTTTTGAGCAAAGGCTGTTTATGGTTATCTCTATTATTGGCTCTGGCGCACTGGGCAAACTTTATGGTGGCCTTTTAAGTCTATCTGGTCATGACGTCCATTTCTTAGTGCGCTCAGAATACGTACATCTTAAGGCTCAGCAATTTTATGAGTTAAACTTTAAGGAAACAGAAGAAAAGATCAATATCGAGAAGCTCAATCTCTATCAAGATCCTGCTCATCTCCCAAAAGCCGATCTCGTGATCATTACCTTAAAAACCACTGATAACCAAAGCCTTAAATCTCTCTTAGCTCAAACTGTCAAACCCAGCACCACAATCCTTATCATACAAAATGGTATTGGCAACGAAGCATACATAGAAAAAATTTGCCCAACGCAAACCATCATCTCTGCGATCTCGACGGTTGCAGCTACTCGCCAAGAAAAAGGGAAAGTTGATATATTCTTTCTGGGTGAGCTCCGACTTGCACCGTATAAAAGAAATCCCCAAACACCAATCATTGATTTTGACCAACTATGGCCATCAAAACCTGCTCCAACCATAAAGCATTACGATGACTATCAAACGATGCGTTGGGAAAAACTTATATGGAATATCACTTTTTGTAGCCTGTCTATCATTTATGATAAACCTTCAGACATCTTGGCTTCAACGACTCCTTATGTGCATACAACTCAACAAATCATGTCAGAAATTCAAGATATCGCGGCCTCGATAGGTGTTGTTATCACCAATGAGTACATTCAAAAAACGATAGCAGTCACTCGAAAAGTCGTCGATTATTACCCAAGTATGTATTGGGATTATGCCCAAGGGCGCCCCATTGAAAAGGAGTATATTATAGATAATGCTCTTTTAGTTGCAAAAAATCATAATGTTGCAACCCCTTGCCTGAGCCTTATCCGTGATAGATTAGAGCAGCTCATCAAGGATCGCTGATCTTCGGCAAACAACTGCTTTGATATTAACTGAGAGCTTTTCTGCTTTGGCGTAACTTCCACTTTTTTCCAATATGAAAGCGCCAGCACATGCGTACAAATAGATTGCCAAGGATGGCTAACAAGGTGCCGCAAAGGGTACACCCAAGAAATAAGGGCTGCCACACTTCACGCAAAACGCTCACTGAATGAAAGTCTAAGGTACAAACTGACAAGCATAATAGCTTAGCGCCAACGAAATAGCCAAAACCCAAAAGAGGGATCATGGTTAATGGATTAACCAGCCAAACTAAAGTCACAGACAACGGCAAATTGGCTCTAAACCAAATCGCTAATAATCCAGCCATCAGCATATGACCAATACAAGGAATATAAGCAACAAATAATCCAATACTAGCTGCTGTTGCAATCGACGTGCGATTGAACTGCCATAACCTAGGCTCACACAGCGAACTCCCAAAAATCTTGAGATATTGATTATTTTGAAATTTACTCGGATGAGGCAACCGATCTTTTAAGATCTTTAGCATAAGCGCTACTTTAACAGCTCTACTTGGGACATAACTTTTCCAATAATATGCCTAAAATAAGCGGTTGTCTATAACCAGTCATCGCTGATACACGGTCACAAAGTAGAGCCCCCGAGTTTAACTTTCTGAGCGGGAGTTTGGCTTCACCACCTTCATAAATAGGTGTATAGCGTTTATTTTTACTAACAAACAAGCCCTAATATCTCATAAAAGTCCTGTGCGATTTTGGGCAAACTGACCAGAACTAATCTCTTGAGTCGTCCATTTGGGCACCGTAGGCTTGTATACGCACCAAGACGATTCAACTTTTCATCGGCACAATCAATATATGAGAATGATTGGCCATCATAAAAAATACTCAATAGATTCAAATCTTAATGAGCCAATACTGTATATATCGGCGTCTCAGACACACCATCTGCTAAAGCTTAATACTTGCTTACTAATCATCTATGCATTCAACCTCAATATGAAGCTTCACCTAAGCAGGAAGATGCTGAAAGCTCTTTATGACAAATAACAGCCCAGCAGAGCTATGCTTGTTGACAAGACTTGAATCAAATAAGTATATGAAATTCAAGAAGATAGGATTCAATATTGAGGAAGTTAGTCAACTATGCCATACTATTATTTTGAAACAATGATAGGTGACTTATGATTAGATGGGTTATTTTACTGTTGATTCTATCAGTTGTGGCCGGCTTATTAGGCTTTACTGGTATCTCCGTGGCCTTTATGGATGTTGCAAGAATACTGTTTTACATCTTCATTGTATTATTTGTACTCGCCCTCATCTCATACGTGGTGACTGGCAGAAAACCACCGCCACCACTATAAGGCTATCAAAAAGCATAAAAAGTAAGTTTATACTTACCTTTTATGCTTCATTTTCAAAATTTGCCTTTTTATCAAAGTCAGAACCAAACTCTGAACTCATTAATTTCGTTAGTTGATTAACGCAGCCATTGATTGAATTATGCTTTTTATTCCTATATCATGCGCCACAACCGTTAGATGGCTTTTTAACGGCAGGTTCAAAGGAAAAGGCAACCTATCACGGCCCCGAGCACCAAAGCTTCCTAATCAATTTTTTAAAGACGCAAGATAACGAAAGGAGCGCTACAAAGAGATAGAATAACTCGATGGTTTTACTAAAATTGGGTAGCACCGTTTCTAAGTAGTATTCATTTTAAAATTTCAGTTTAGAGGTAAAAAACATGAAACTTATCACAGAGCAACAAACCAGAATTATTAGCGGCGCAAAAGACAAAACCGAAGAATTCCCTATATCAAATGAAATTTTGTTTGGCGCTGGCATAGGCTTTGGAGCTGGGTTAGCTTTTTCCTCTATCGCTAACACCAACCTAATAGCAACCACTATTGGTACCACTTTAGTGGGTGGTATTGTGGGTCATCTCTACAAACAATCAAATGAAGATAAAGAGCATTTCTCTTTAAAAATAGATATCTAACCTGTTAGATACCCTAAAAATCACAAGCCATCTCACTCCTCTGGGCTATAAATCATAGCTCAGGGGCTTTCTCAAAGGCCAACTCTCAAAGAGCCCAACACCTAGCGCATAAAATTAAGCTAACAACTCTATACTTGATTAAGCTCCATATGGCCTTGAAGTCCTTTCCAATCTACTGTCATAATGAATAGATTGAAAATCTTTCAAAAAACAAGCTAATCTTTCTTTATCACCTAAAATTTTTTTGGCTTTGATGCCACCGCCGCGCTATTCATGATATGGGAGTCTGCCCAGCATGACGATAAAGGAGCAGCCCGTGAATAAAGCAATAATCACGCCAAATGAAAACAATAACAAACTCCTGCCCACAATGATCTCAGTGATTGCCCTACTAACAAGCTTTATGTTGCTCTGCTTAGGTCATGGTTTATTAAATACCATGCTTAGTGTTAGAGCCGCTATTGAATCTTTTTCCAGCTTATCTGTCGGACTCATGGGGGTTTGCTATTTTGGAGGATTCATTTTTGGGGTCTCACTATGCGCTCGCTTAATTAGAATTGTTGGTCATATACGCACTTTTGCGGCACTTGGCTCCATTACGTCAGCGTTATCGATCGGGTTCTTACTATATATCAACGTACCTAGTTGGATGATCCTTCGCTTTATGTATGGCATTTGCATTGCCGCATTATATATGGTCATTGAAAGCTGGTTAAACTCTCTGTCAACCAATGGGAATAGAGCACAAGTGCTTTCTGTCTATATGGTACTCATCTATTTAAGCTTTTCTGCAAGCCAATTTTTGTTAAACATTGGCTCATTAGGCTCATTCCACCAATTTGTCATTGTTTCGATATTATTTTCTATTTCAATCGTCCCATTGTGTATTAGTTCAAAAGCTAAGCCTATTGAGATTATAAGCGAACCTATTAACTTTAAAGTCCTCATCAAAAAGGCGCCCTATGGAAGTCTCAGTTGTTTATGCGGCGGAACCGTGGTTGGCTCAATGTGGACCATGCTAGGAGCATTTCTTGAATTTAAAAATTTTAGCACGACACATATCTCTTTGTTTATAGCGATGACTTTTTTAGGTGCTTTACTTTTTCAATTCCCCTTAGGAAAATTATCTGATCATGCCGATAACAGACGAAGTGCTATTAAATTCGTTTCGATCATTGGAAGCCTTATATTTTTTCTAGCTCTATTAATCATCACTTATAGTCAAAGCACCTTCGCGCTTTCACTGTTATTTTTACTGATGGGTGGCTTCTCGTATCCTGTCTACTCTTTAAGCTTAGCGCACATTATTGATCATCTTGAAAACAAACACATCGTTAGCGCTTCGGGATCACTCATCTTAATCAACGCAACTGGCTCCATGATTGGATCGCTTATATGCTCTACCATGATGATATTAACGTCGATTGATGCCTTTTTATGGTTTGGTGGGGTTGTCTTACTTTTCAATTTTTCAGCTTCCTATTTCTTTAATCCAAGAAAAACGAATGCGACAACTGATAGGCACTTTGTGGCTGTCCCAAGAACAACTATCGCCTTGAATCATCTAGATCCACGCATCCCAACTGAAAACGAAGCGAACTGATAACAACACTTGGAAGCCACTATCTTGCCTCCATCATAGTCACAATGATAAAATATAGCCTTAGCGTGCCATCTATTGATGGCCGTCAGGCTTTTCATTTACAAACATTGGCAATCTAAAAGAGGAACTTAACCTTGGAATATTTACATACCATGGTTCGTGTTGCAGATCTTGACCAAGCCTTAGATTTTTACTGCTTAAAGCTTGGTCTGATTGAAACCAATCGCCATGAAAACAAGCAAGGCAGATTCACACTTGTCTTTTTAGCTGCGCCTGGTGACATAGAGAGCGCCAAACAAAAAAAAGCACCATTGTTAGAGTTGACTTATAACTGGGATCAAGAAACTTATAGCGGCGGAAGGAATTTCGGACATTTAGCTTATCGTGTTGATAATATTTATCACACTTGCCAAGCATTGATGGATCAAGGTGTTATCATTCATCGTCCGCCTAAAGATGGCTATATGGCCTTTATCAAATCACCTGATGGCATCTCCATTGAATTGTTACAAAAAGGGGAAGCTCTTCCTTTAGCTGAGCCTTGGAAGTCCATGGAGAGCACTGGGACTTGGTAACCCATAATTGGCTAGTGTGATGAGCCCTAAAAAGCAGCTATACAGAAATAGGAATATTCTAGTTTCTTTTTGATGTCCTAGCTTTATCTTTTGATTCAGAAACCGATCTCTCTGACTCTGGTTGAGGAGATTGCCCCTTATCTTGAAAGAATGGCTCAAGCTCCTTCTGCATCTTTTGAAAAAGAAGGTTCGAAGAGCCTCTTTTTTTTGGCTGAGCCTGTGGCGCTTGGCTCTCAGAAGGGTTTGGCTCTGTTTGTGTAGAGCTTTTAGGCAGATCAGGCAAGCGCCTTCTTGGTGGAGGCGGAGGCGGCGGAGCTTTAGGCACATCCGCCATAGTTCTTGGTGGAGGCGGTGGTGGTGGAGCTTTAGGGAGCTCTGATATATCCCTTGGTAGGGGCATTTTAGGAGGCTCCGGCATCGCCGCTGCCATCTTTTGACTAAAATCATCAGTTGAAATCTTTAATTTTTTTGCATGTTTACTTGTGCTATATGTTTCAAGCATATTAGCTTGCTCGCCAATCTCTGAAATATGCTCTGCAGCTTTGGATAAAACTTCCGGTTTCAAAACCTCTGGTGTCATATTAGCTATCATAGTCATATTTTGGTTTATCAGTTCAAGATCCTTATCTTCGTATTTAGCTATATTCATATTAGTAAGTTTATCACTTAATTCAATGAGATCAGCGTAAGCTGGGTCATCTTTATCTGCTTGACTAAGTAATAAAGCATTGACTAATTCTAGATGATGTTTCATTTTAAGAATTAACTCAATTTTTCCTGGGCTTCCAAATCGTTTAGGACTACTTTCATAAAGAGCTTGAGCCACACTTGGGATCATTTGGTTATAATCAGGCTGCTTTGCAATGGTTTTCACTAAGTGATTGAGAATATCACTAGCGCGAGGCCTTTGGTCTGGCTGATGAGATGTCATTTTACTAAGAATTTCCTTAGGCTCTTGCAGGCCCATTCCAAATATCATGTCTTTAAAAGTCACACCCAAAGCAAATATATCTGAATGAGTTGTGTAGATATTTTTTTTCACATTTTTCAATTCAGGATCAAGGTTACTATTTGAAATTTCTAAGCTCTTAAAAGCTCCGGATCCCCTACTAAAAATTGATCTTGCCTTTTTTCCAAACAGTGATTTTTTAACCTTGGCTGACAGACCAAAGTCAATGGCTGTGACAGCTATATGATTACCTTGAATATCCACCATAAAATTTTCTGGCTTTATATCTCTATGTAGGATATTTTTTTTATGAAGCACCCTTACTTCTTTAGTACAGTGAATAGCAATTAATAATTTTTGAGACTCTGTTAATGATTCTTGGCTGCTAGGGTCTAGTACATCTTTTAAATTTTTGCCTGGTATTTTTTTTTGAATAGAATATTTCTTGTGAGAGGCTTGTTTCACATCTTTAAAAGGTTTAACAAATGGTAATTTTCTAGTTGACGTGCCTAATGAGCGTCCTAATTCACGGTTGATTTTTAGCTCTAATCGCTCTGATTTTTTTTGTTTTCTCTCTCGTCTCCTTTGCAACGGCGTCATCGTTTTTTTAGACGCTTCATCTTTAGAAGCCTGTTGAGCTATCCCTTCGATTTTTACAACGAAATTTTCACCATTTTGAGCCTGACAAATTTTAACCCGACCAAAAGAGCCTTCCCCAACAACGGGTGAAGGTATATTTTTATCATCCTTGTTGGCAATGGCATAAATAACACCTTGGACTCGAATAAAGGCATGTCCAGGTCTTTGGTTTTTAGGTTTGTAGCTGTCACCAGGATTTTCTCTATAAAAATCTTGTGCCTGCTGCCATTCACTTTCAGTCACAGTCAGAAGGGGCATATTGATCTAAACATTAACTCTCAATCTCGTTTAGACTGTAATAACTCCAGATAAGTTCAATTTTCACTATAACTTTTAGTGGCTTTGAAGCATAGCCGCTTCTAAAGTGGCTTCTAACAGTCACACAGAAGCTTCATTCTCTGCAATTTCCTTGAATATTTCTTCCTTTTGCACTCATGTCGAGTTTGTTTTTTTCAATTGAGCGTATACTTGAGCTGCTACTTGCAGGCCTGTATCAAAAGCATTATGGGTACTATGGAAACTTGACGTATGCTCACCAGCAAAATATTGCCTTTGTTCTGGCCTCGAAATCATAACTAAATCGTCCTTTTCCTCATTCACTGTAGGCGCTGTCCACGAGCCCAAGCTATAAGGATCTTCATGCCATCTTGTCACGTGTATATCCGTTGGATTAGTGACTTTGTCTTCTCCATACGCTTGTTTTAACATCCCTAAAAAATGATCCGATACTTGCTCATCGGTCATGTTCGCATCAATCAGCGCATCTTCACCCGAGTATGACAAAATTAGTATAGGCTCCTCATTAAAAGCAGCTAAATTCACTATTTGTGCAAAGGCATCCGATTTAGAATGCTGGTCTCGAAGATATAAATATTTTACATTCTTATCCCAAAAAATCTTATTAAAACGTAACATCACCTTGTTATAGCACCCCAATTTAGTTCGACTCAAAGCTTCCTGCTTCTTTTCGCATAAAGGTGGAGAAAAATGACCATTAGCACTAAATTGTTGAAGGACTCCCAGAGGCATTGTATTGATTAAATAGGCTCCTGTAATATCGACATTTTCACCTTTGGTCTTATGATGACATGTGACAGTAACACTATCAGATAAGCTTATATGTATCACTTCATGAGACAATAAAACTTCTAAATGTCCCGGATTGGCTTTGGCCTGATCCAAGATAGCTTGGCAAACTTTATTGTAACCTCCTATAATAAGCGACTCATCAGATACAAAACAACCGGGCCCTTTCTTTTTAAATCTTGGATCATCTTGTCGATAAAAACACTTTTTATTGGCCGGCGCATCTCGAAAAGCAATCTTTTCGTCTTTATCCAGAACATATGCAAGTGGCAACTCTCTAATAGAGCTACCCATCAAATGCTCATTGATTGTTGCACCAAAGGATAACATCATCTTAAAGTCATCATTCTCAACATCGAGACCTTTTTTCTCCGCCATGTAAATGATTAATTCATATAGTGTATTCACATGTGTTAAGTCAATATCATCACTGGTGTTCCTCAGTACCTCAATAAGTAAATCATCATATGCATTAATCAATTTTTGAGCATTTTCTAAAGATATGAGTTCATCCCCTAAAAAAATCTTAGGTTTTAATATATGTAACGCTGTATTAATATTTTCTAAAGTAACACCCTTATCTCTTGCTTTATTAAAATAAGGATCCATAGGATTTCCACTCCCTTGCTCACGCCATGCCGCTCCTGCTTCAACAGTAGCTCCGCCTAACTGTATGGAATGGATGCGACCACCAATCCGGCTTCTAGCTTCAACTAACCTAACATAGATGCCCAATCGAGTTAATCGCTCCGCCGCAGCCAAGCCCGCAGCTCCCATCCCTATAATAACCACTGCTTGGGTGCTGTCATTTACCGTTGGCATCGTGTATGCTCCCCTTATATTTATAGCTATGCACTCAAATATCTCCCCATAGGTGCTCCCTTGTTTGATGGCTATGCACCACCATAAGTTCCTTGTGTCAATGAAACCCCAGAGCATATGCACTTATTTTTTAGACAACAAGATCTCAGCCTGAGGCATCAAAATAAAAATAATGATTCTTAAATCCAGAATATCAAAAGTAGACATCAATCATTCTTCACGCCAAAATCACACTAAAATGTCTTCTAAGGTTTTAATACAATCATAAGGTGAACTTAATGAGAAGGACAAGTTGTGCCAGATTAAAAGCTATCTAGTCAGTTTTATATTATTTTTGATGATATCTTGTAGGAATGATAATGACGACAGACTGTGGAATATTCATTTCTATATCATTTTTAATAACATCAATAATTTGCATAATGGCTTCATGCGATGCCTTTCCATCAAACTCAATATAAAGCTCTATGTATTTGTTGTTGCCTGACTCTCTTGATTTCTCATCGACTAAAAAATTAAATTTATCATAGTGTTTTGATAAGACACTAAGTATCTTAAGTTGAATTGACTCAGACAATGTCCGATCTAGTAACTGGCTGATAGATTTTTTCAACATTGGAAAAACAAAATATAAATTTGATAAGACCAATATAAGACCAGCAACGATATCCACATAAATATTAGCTGCTTCACGCGTCTGGAAGAGAAGAAACATCATAAATGGTGCAAGAGCAATTAGGTTGTCGATGACACACGATATTGCATATATACTTCCACTTTCAATGATTAATGTTTTAGTGCCCGCCAATATTTTATTAATGATAAACAAGATGAATATGTTTTTCAAAATCATGATGGTATATAAATAGCAAACATCAGCACTGAAAATAAACGGATCCATTTCAAAAAATTGTTTATGAACAATGAATGCAACGTAAATCACATAAAGCAACATAAGCATTCCTGTAATAAAGAAGATCGCGGCCTCAATTTTCCCTGTACCATAATTGTAGGTGTGCTCGTTGGCTCTTTTAATTTTGAATATTAAAAAGCAAATAGCTGCATAATATGAAATATCTAGAAAATAACTCAGAAACTCACTTTGTATGCTTAATGAGTTGGTATGCATAGTAGCGATGTAACTGATCAAAAGCGATAAGACAGAGTTTAGCAACAACAGAAAAGCAACCTTCTCTTCTTTACTAAATGGCTTTTTAAGGATAGAGCTACCCATAAAAATAATTTATTGTCTTGTTATCAATATTAGACATCCTATACCTACTTGAAGTCGTAAATGCCTAAAGACGTTATAAAACTCATATCTATTGTATCTACCCTAATTTGTCACTGTGGCCTAAACGTATAAACCATCATTTCATCATTCTTAAACCAAATCTAGAGAATAAACTTATAGTACCTATTATTTGTAATCAAAGAGGATGATCACTGGTTAGATACATACTGCAAATAATGTTCTGATTAAGCGTCACTAGACACATTAGCTAGAGAATATTTAGAGTTAACTCGTGCAGTTCACCATTTTTTACGCAGCCTTTCTAGGCTCTAATACTTCATAGAGACTGCGACACCTCTATGTATTTGATCACGCAGCTATGCCGTTTTAAAAATGCAATCATCCGCCATAGGACAGAGCTACTTTAACTGGCAGAGAAGGCAGTCTCTCTGGCCAAAGATATCTCATTCGAAGGCTTGCTAGAGCAGAGCATCTCATGAGTATGACTGTGACAGCTAAATACGGCATCAAGTCACCACGAGCAATGACCATACCCTCAAAGTTGGATTAAGGCAGGCTTATCTTTGGGATCTATAAGTTGACAATAATCAAATATGTCCGACTCTTATTTGGTTATTCATGATATTATCCTGCTCATCATTGGCCTCATCAAAACAGCTTATATGGGAGTTTTTATGGCTAACTTGATCTTGATACACGGCGCATGGCACAACGCTAAAGTGTGGGACAAACTTATGCCGTATATAGATAAAAAGCATAAGGTTATAGCTATCGAGATGCCAGGTCGAAATCCAAGTGACACTCGTACATATCGGCACATCAACTTAGAAACTTACGTGCGCACTATTGAAGAAGTGATTTCAAGCCTAGACAGCCCTTGTTATCTTTTAGGGCATAGCCTAGCTGGTTTAAGCATATCCCAGGTTGCTCAAAACATGCCGGACAAAATCAAGGCATTAATCTATTTATGCGCGTTTATCCCATCAGATGGCGAATCTATGTTAGATATCACAAGTCAAATCAAAAATCCCGGCATAAAAACAGAGCTTGAATTTCATCCTAAAGCAAATCGAATCAATATAAATCGTTCGGATATTACCAGAGAGACTTTTTACCAAAACTGCCTTGCACAGGATGCTAATGCTGCTTTATCAGCGCTTAACCCAGAGCCTTTAAGAGCGTTTTCCTCACATGTTTCTCTTTCAAAAGCTTTTGATTTAACTCAAAAAATATATATCAAAGCCACTAAGGATAGGAGTATTCTTGCAGCCGAACAAGATAAAATGATTCTTAAGGCTAACATACAAAAGACAGTTGAAATAGATTCAGATCACTCTCCTTTCCTAAGCTGCACAACAAAGCTTTCTAATATATTAAATACAATCCTTGAACAGAATTAGGGCAGACATATTCTTTGAAGGACATCCAAGTCATAAGAGCTGGCAAATGAGTTACTATTTCAAAGTCACTGCGACCTCTTGTATCTAGGTTTCAGTTAAACCTACAAGGCTGGCTAGATAAGGTTGAAAAAATTGAAACTGGATATGCATATTGTGTAGGTTTTAAAAATGCTGTCACGGAATTCGCAGATTACTTCAGGCCTCCCAAAGGCATCTGTGCTTCAAGAAAAAACTATCAATCCCGAGCTGCACAACTTCAACCTCTATAGATTTATCAAAGCGATAGTTTGAACTTGCCTTCATTTCCACCCACTTTCATCATAAGCTAGTTTTCCTTAGATACTAGTAGCATTTTTCATATTAAAAGTGCTTCAAAAAGGACTAAGCACACGAATATGAGGGCACATTTTGCTCTATTTCATAAGTGACCATATACACTATCAATCAAATACGGGCGTCTTTTCATACGCTTCATCAGAAAAACCTTACATTTTATCAAATCTAGGTTGATTGAGGATTGAAGATAGATAATATTAAAATTCACTTGTCATATATAAAGATAGGAACAATCACATGTCTATTCACGGCCCATCAGACTATCTAGAACAAACCATAGAAATGTTTGCTGGTAGAATAGCATTTAACGAAGATCTTCAACAAATATTTAATGATGATTCAGATGAATCAGACATTCGAGAGTATCTGTTAGAAGTTGCACCTTCTCTATATACATTGCATAACAACCTTGATTTCCAAGATTTCATCAATCAATTTATCAAAGGTATTGAAGCCGAACTAATCGTTATGCGAGAGTTTCAAAACGATTTATTATATCTAAAAAGAGTATTAAATAATCCTAAGCAATCATTTCATTATTTGCCTGAAAGTAGTTTTCCAGAGAACTTAGAAGAATCTCCTTTTCATTTTGATAATACCTTAGAATTAGCTATACACTTACATCACACAGCTAAAATGCAGCACGTAGCTTCTGAGGAGCGCGACAAATATTATGTCAATTTACTTTTCGAAAGTAAGGAAAAAATTCTTAAAGAAAAAAAGAAAGACAAAAAATTTGTATCAGAGTTTAAAAGGTCGACAAAGAAATTATCGGAAAATTTCAGAGCACTTTTTTCAGAGGTATCATTATACAGCTCATTAAACAATACATTGTCTCAATTAATCCGTGAAGAAAGTGGTTTCTTTAAAAAATTCAATAACAAAATCCAATACACCTTTCATCCCCTACACAATCAAACATCAGTTGGATACTCTGGCGAAACACAGTTGAACGCCATATTCGAACAATACGCAGCATATTTGAAGCACTATCGGTATATACTAGACAATAAACTAAACTCTAGCACTAATCACATGCTTATACAGCAAGACATCAATAAGATGATTCGCACAGCTCAAGCCATTAATCTCCCCCGTTTGACTGGGGAAGACATTTACAACCCTACTTTTATAGTCAACATTTGGCGCTACGAGCAAATATTAGAAAGAATAAGAGCAAAGATTTCGTTAGAAACACAGCCTCTTGAGCAATTACAACGAAGACACAAAGAAATTGTACTCGCCGTTGAAAGAGCCAAACAAGCAAAAATGGATGAAGCAAAAAAAGCCGCCAAACAAGCAAAAAAAGACTTTAAGGCAAAGGCACTTAGAACAACAGCGGCGAAAACAGCTACCACATCAAGTGCTGTAAGAGAATCAATAGATGATGTAAAAGATGATCCCGCGGCTTCTAGTTCCTCTGATACATCAGAATCAAGATTCGTGGACCCGGCTTCAGAAGAAGACGAAGTTGCCACAGGCAATAAAGGAGAAATGACATCACAGCCTCAAAGTAGCGCTGCTAGCGAATCTGCGCCTACGCCTGCGACAACACTGGCGAATGAAGCAACAGAAGCTAAATGCTTAGCATCTGATGATATAGAAACTAGAGATATAGATAAGCCGTCTCAAGCATTACCGAGCGCTGTTTCAGAAGACTCAAAAACAGAAGAAATGCCTGAAGATACATCTTTAAACAATCATTCATTACTTTTTTCATCTGCCAATCATCCATATAAACGGAAAGCCAAAACGAAAGAAGAAAGTCATACTCCCAATCCACAATTTTCTCAAATTGAGTGCACCTTAAGAAAGCAAAAGGAGAAATTTTGTCAATTATTCTCTAAAACACTTAAAAAGCAATATACGATTGCAGAGCTTGATAATTTTATACAATTGGCTGGTGGGCATGTTGACCACTCAAAGGCAGGTTCTCGCAAAAAAGTTACGCTTTTCTCTCAAACTTCTGATATGTTAGCGAGCCAGCCTCAAGAGATTCGAGAAACTTTGCATCATCCCCATGCAAAAAGGTCACTATCTGAAAAACACGCTTCGGTCACTACTGTTAAATTATATCGAAGCATTTTTCAGAGAGCTAACATTACCCCTGAAAATATTTGGCCACAGGACTTTAGCCAAAATATTACCTCTAAGCCTGCAAGATTTCAACTTTAAAAGCCAGATTATCTTGCGTGAGATATTTCCACTGTTGAGTACCATTGCTCCGTGGGAGCAGTGCCGCACAAAGCCACTGAATGGCTGTGGCATTATAATCATAAAAGGCCTAATATGGCACAAATGAAGCTGCTACTTGCAGCATAAGACTCTACTTATTGAGCCCTTTGTAGATGAGGGTATTGCCGCTGGAGCTAACATGACTTTTACAGCTAATCTCATCAAGAAACGTCCGCCCAAAATTAATGAGGATATGTGCCCTGACTCCTTTTTAAGCTTTTATTGGACAGTACATGAGCTTAATACTTTTTCCCAGCTTGTGAACCTTTCAACTATCGGCGATAAACAAACAAAGACCGAGCGGATCGCTCATTACTTGAAGACCGGCGAAAGAAAATCACCTACTGTTAAACGGCCATCAGGTCCTAAGGATAGTGATCGTGGCCCACTTCATTTAACCACGGTTGTTCAACATTATAAAAACGATGAAGCAACAAGAAATTTTTTTAAGCAACACTTAGGCGCCAATTTTAAGTTTACCGTCATTTTCCATAATCATCGCCGTCATTTATTAGCGAGTGGTGAGAAAGTAACTTATGGTCAACTCGTTGAAGCTATAGAATATATTCAAAAATGTAATAAAGCGCCCACTCAAGGCTTATCTGACGCCTGCGAGTTTAATAGATTTTTAAGTAAATACGCCCAAAATGAGCCTCTTTACACAATAAACGACGCTCGCAAGGCTTGGGCGAAATTAATATTGTACTCTGGCCCACATACTTATGAGCACTTTAAATCAAACATTGAAAATCTACCATAATCGATAGAATACCAATAGGACACCCTCTATTAATAGCAGAGCACAAAACTCATGCTAGCTCTCAAAAAGGGGCGTCCTTTCCTTTTAGCCTAAATTGTTTAAAATAATGCTTGACCCTATTGTTGGTATAGCCTTTATTATCTTTTTGGTAAGGAGAAATCGATGACACAATGGTACGTTAAAGAACTAAGTCAATTAGCTGGAGTTTCAGTCCAAAGCCTTTATCACTATGAGAAAATAGGCCTACTGAAGCCATCTACTCGTACCCAAAGTGGCTATCGTGTTTACTCTGAGCAGGATTTATTGCAACTACAACAGATTATTGCTTTGAAGTATTTTGGTTTTGAACTGTCACAAATAAAAAAGCTGCTCACAACGAGCACCGGTGTATTAGAGCATTTATCCGCTCAAGCCAATTTGTTAGCTCAAAAAGCCCAATCATTGCTGGAGGCAAGCAATACGCTTAAGGACATTATGTCTGGTGTGGATGATGATAAATCTATTCCTTGGAAAACTATCATTCAATTAATAGAGGTATACCGTATGACACAGGAACTAGAGCATAGTTGGGTTAAAGAAATTTTTACACCTGAAGAATTAAAGCAATATGCTGAATTTGAATCTAATATAAAGTCAAATTCATCACCAAAGCAAAAAGCAGACTTTGAAAAAAACTGGGCATTTTTAGTTGAGGCCATCAACCACAACCTAAGCAATGATCCAAATTCAAGTGTTGGCATAAAGCTAGGTAGAACATGTATGGAGCTCGTCAATAGCCTGTATGGTAAGGAATACGCACACTTGCGCACTAAGAAGTTCGAAAAGGGATTTGGTGAAGGCAAGGGTCTTGATGAGGTTGGGTTGACACCCGAATCGGTTGCTTGGCTAGACAAAGCTATT
Organism: uncultured Francisellaceae bacterium; assembly: GCA_964351745.1. Lineage (GTDB taxonomy): Bacteria > Pseudomonadota > Gammaproteobacteria > Berkiellales > Berkiellaceae > CAYNJF01. The sequence goes on along the minus strand of CAYGPI010000006.1, from coordinate 11,149 downwards.
GACGCATATTGGCATGATCGAATCTATAAAATCTTAGATCAAGTTGGCAAAACATCATCAGATACTCTTTTATCTCTATGGCATGAGGTACTAGATGATATGTATGGTGAAGAGAATCCACGAAAATTGGAACTATATGAAGTAGCTTATGCAGATGAGAAAATTAGCCCTGAAGCCAAAGCATGGTTAAAAACTCTGGTATAGCACATCATTACCAACCAAGTAACATACCTCAACCAAATACGAGTCATGTTGATTTAACATGACTCATTGTTTGGGTTGACAATCATAGACTGTATATACATAGACAACTCTCCCACTCTAAAGTGAACAATCGGATATCTGCAGACAATTTTGCCCTAAACCCAATCATTTTGTCTAAAATCATATTAAGAGATTAGAGACAAGGTCGGATGTTTCTTTCATCATCAAAAGATAAAAATCAAATAAGCATTTGATTGAAAATACTGCAGGTTATAACACTAAATGAGCAAGGCAACAGATGTCTAAACAATTCAAATCAATTTTCAAGCATTTGGTACTTTTACTTCTAACCGGGGCTGTCCTTTTCTTTATCCACCAGGTGACTCAATACTTGTACTTTAGCAACAGAGCCCCGTCTATTGGTCAGGCATTTATCGGTCTGTGGTCGCAAGGGGAGCTCTACTATGCGTTCATAGCAATCATGAACTATATCATTAAGCCTATTTTGTTTTATATTTTTAGTTGGATATTGTGGAGCGCATGGAGAGCCTGACTCATTAGGGCGGCAACCAATAACAATTTAACACAGCTCCACATTCCCTCTGCCACAAGCTTCATTAAAATAAAGAAGCATGAGATTAAGACAGATACTCATGAACCAAGTCATCCCATATCAAACAAAAGGGGTGTCCTTTTGTCTGAAAAGCGTGTCCCTTTGTCTCTTTTTACCTCTTGCCAGGGTGATTTCTGGATTTTTTTAAATAGGAGCGGCTATCTTCGAACCGTTAATCATGGTGCAATTATACAGAAATATCCTACCCTAGCTCACAATCGACAAGGATCTCTGAAAAACACTACATTTCTAGCTCTAAAAAAAGACAAATGACACCGAGTAGACCCCAAAACTAAGCATAACTCAATTTGTGTCTATGTTATGATTATTACTAACTTTTAGGTAAGATACTCGAGCTCAAACATGACACACCCAGCCAAAACAAACAGCAATGCCGTCACCATTCACTATTGGAGTGGCATCTATGTAGACAAAAATCTCGAATTTGCACTGTCAGAAGAGCATAAAGTAGCCTTAAGAAAGTGCTTTGAGAACCCACAGAGTGTTCGTTTTGAGAAATTAAGAGGGCACAATAATGTTTTTAGTATTCGCCACGGTTCAAATAAATCCGGTCGCATACTCCTAACAGACCTTGACGGAAAGTTAGTGGTACTGGCCCTGTTACCAACCCACAACTATAAGAAAGAGTTGCTTAAGTTAGAATCAGGCGTACTTAAGCATTTTAAAACGATACAAAGATCAACGAATGAAGATACACAATTGTTATTTGATGACAATGACACTGATGATTCTCAAACAGATAAAGAAAGCTTTGAACAAACGAATGAAAGGCCTGCTTGTCTAAGTGATTCTAAGGTATCACAAGGCAATCATAAAAAAAAGGATGATAACGACGACAACGATAAGGTGGATCCTTGTTATTCTGTGGATTTCAAAAAAGTTGCTATAGAAGCTAAAACAGGCGACCGATTAAAAACCTTAGTGCTAGATAATGAGCAAGAAGTAAGTGTCAAGACAACTGGCCCCGCGATTATATCAGGCCTTCCTGGCTCTGGTAAAACGACAGTTGCTATGGAGTTATTAAATGAGGCAGAATTGCTGCCTGAAGGTCAAACTATTTTATATGCAAGCCAAGGCGCGCATTTGGTCGATGCTGCTCGCGAAGCTTTTAGAAAAATTGCCTCAAAAGAAGCCTTTAGTAAGGTGAAGTTTGCGACCTATACTGAGCTATTGTCTGACTGTGACGATAATAGTGAAATAAGTATCTTGCAAGGAAGACGGGCACACACGTATGTCCTTGATTGGCTAGAGACTTATATCAAGCAACAGCCCAAAACAATCAAAGCACCTTTTTCGGCTAAAGATGCCGAAAAAGTTTATCAGGAATTTAGGATTCGATCTGGGTATACAAGCGAAGAATATCTTGATATCCAATCTGTGGGTAAGAAACAAAGCTTGTTTATGACTCCAGAGCAAAGAGCCTGGATAGATACAGCCTATAGCCAATTGCTATCAGATTTAAACGCCGGTCCCATTAGACTTGCAGAATTTATGGCAATTCCAAACAACAATACTCGTACCAAATACTATAAAGTACTATTAGATGAAGCCCAAAATCTATCAAATTGCCAGTTGAAATCTGCTTCAGAGTTGGCTCTACGTGGTCATGTATACTATTTACATGGGGATGGGCAATGTCTTAAAGATGACATTCCTAGCAAAATTTATATTCAACGCCTATATCCAAGCCCCATGATCGTACAGTCTATTACCTTGAAGTTCCCTTATCGGTGCCCAAAAAGCGTGATGTCTATCGCATCGCAAATTAATGATTTACGCATAGAGCTCACTCCAAAAAACAAGCACGAACAAACTTTTGACAGTGCTTGCGAGCATATTGAGAATGATGGTGATGTATTATTCAGCAACTCTAAAAAGTCGCCTCAAACATTAAAGCGAATAAGATCTTTAGTCTCTGATAGACTTCGAACTTGTGTTATCACTCATCCAAGCTTGATTGAAGAAGCTCAATCACTGTATAACGCTAAAGGTTTCCAGGTGTTTTCTCCTGAAGATATCATTGGCTTGCAGTATGAACATGTTATCATTTATGAGCCATTTTTCGATGAGGCTTTCAAGGCCATTGATAAGGAAATGAGCAGATCAGCTCCCATAAGAAATTCAGATTTTGCAAAACCACTCAGTCATCTTTTTGTCGCTATTGCAAGAAGCGAAGGGACTGTTGTTTTAGACTCATCTATATATCGTCGCAATCTGATCTCTTTTATAGAGGAAATTATAAATCAAGCAAAAGCAAGATCCAAAGTGAAAGAAGCTGAAACCAGTACCCAGCCGGATTTAGAGATCAAAGCCCATACGATTGCAGAATACCGCAAAATAGCGACAGTGCTAAAAGGGGAAGAGCAGTATGACAAGTTGAAAGCGCTACTTTTAGAAGCCAAATCAGAACTTACTAAAAATGGCGTCGATGAGTTTGCTATTGCTCAATTTTTATCTAAGTACGAGCCTCAGCCAAATGCTAGGCAGGTTTCAACAAGTGCCACTTCAAGCACAACTTTAAGGACAAGCTCAAATGCAACCCCCCCGAAGAAAGAAGGAAAATCTTCGGAAGATGACCGTACAGTAACAACTCGTGTTGCTAGCAAAATAACGCCAGATACAAAGTCTGAGGAAACTCTCGCGAAAAAGAGACAAATAATTGAAGAACAAGTACGCCTTCATAGAGAGAAAAACAATAACGCATCCAAGACTAAGAGCCCTGCTGCTCCCTTAAAAGGCGCTCAAAGACAAAACAAGAGGCCTATCTCTAAAATTAGTCAAATAGCCGAAGCCAAGAAATCGTCTGAAACAGTTAACTTTGCGTATGAGCAAATCAACAAGATGAATAAAAATATTTCTAAAGCTCTCCAGTCATCCATTGACAACCCTACAGCAGCTACTCATGACAATGAAAAAAAATTACTGGCACTAATTCTTAAAAAGAGAACAAACAAAGCGCTGAAACAAATTCGTTTAAAAAATATCAACTTAAACTATGTGGATCAAACAGGAGAATATGCCTTTTGTCCGCCTATTTTTCTTGCAGCCGTAACCAACCAACCATCTCTGGTTGCCGCCCTTAGAAAGTCTCGAAAGCTTAGCTATAAAGACACAATCGTAACATCAGGAAAATACGCTGGCATATCAACATTAAGTGTGGCCATCAAAGGTGGGTTTGATAGAGTTGTCAAAGAGCTACTAGTCGATGGTTTTGTCAACATTAAGGAAGAAGAGCTAAATTGTGTAACCCATGGTGGCTATTCTCCTTTAGCACTAGCTTGCTTGAATAGACAGTTAAAATGTGCCAAGTTACTAGTGGAAAACGGTGCTGATTTAGAGATGTACAATGAATTAGGATTAACGCCTCTTTTCTGCGCAGTCAAATCAAATCATTTAGAACTTGTGCAATATCTAGTTCAAAAGCGCGTAGATATCAATCAAGTGCAGTCAAATGGCGAGCATGAAGGTGAAACGGCTCTGGAGTACGCAGTTATAAATATGCTTATGCCTATAGCAAAATTTCTAATTGAGAATAAGGCCAATACGAATTTGATCATTGCTCATGGTTTTAGCAAAGGAGCTACTCTTCTTGTTGAAGCCACATCAAATAGCAACTTGCCTATGGTGGAACTGTTACTTGATTCTGATGCCGATGTGAATAGAATCGTGCCCTATGGTCAGTTTCAAGGTTATACTGCACTAACCGTGGCTACTACAGGCCATGATCGCATAGTAGAGCCTTTACTTAAAGCCAATGCAAATCCAAATCAATTTATTCAGGCCGGGCCGTATGAAGGCGAAACCCCTTTGGTAACAACTTGCACGAAGGGAAATGATAAAGTTGCAAAATTACTATTAGATTTCGGTGCTTCTGTTGATACTCAACAAGAGGCAGGCCCTTTGAAAGGCATGACCGCTCTATTCGCGGCTGCATGGAATGGGCACTTAAGCACTGTGCAATTGCTATTAGATGCAGGAGCAGATATCGATGCTCGTCAAGGACCAGGCCCTGCATATAATGAAACAGCTTTGTATATTGCAGCTGCTAATGATCGAGAAGATGTTTTCAGGCTATTGATTAAAAAAGGCTCAAATGTCAATTTAAAGCAGGGACAGCATTGTGTTTCGATGCTTCCTATTATTGCGGGATTTGGCAACCCTAGCATTGTTCAGATTTTGCTTGATGCAGGTATTCACGTCCATGATCTAAGTTTAAAAAGATTGAGAGAGCATATAGATGCCAGTGATGAAGTCAGTCTCGAGTTCAAAGATGAAATTTATAGCATGATTGAAAGGACCGCACAGAAATCACAACCTCAGGCACCTGCAGGTGAGCTTTTGAACATGTTTCATGCCGTCAGGGAAAACTCTATGAATGTGGCTCAATCAGAGAATGAAGTTAGCACTAAAAGCTCTTTTCACTTAGGAAAATAGAGGTTAGAAAAGATGGATACCAGAAGACGTTGGTATCCATCTTTTTCAACATTGCTTTAATCTAGAATCAAAATAGTTCGTGCAGAAGAGCTAGCCCATTAGGTGAACGCATGATCATAAACGGCTCCCACACAACATAAATCTTTTTACCTATATTGGTATATAAGCAGACTTAGACCCTGCAGGGTATAAATCTATATATACCTCTAAGGGTATATTATCAAGTAACCATGGAGGATAGCCGTGAGCCATTAATTGCAACATCCATACAAGCCATTGATTTAATACCTTTTTTCGAAGTGTCCGTTGCTTAAAAACCAGCCAACCATCAATAATCACAAATGAATTACCCAATATTCTTAACATCCAGGATATAGGAATGAAAGCTTTGAAATTTGGGTGTCCTTTCTCGTTGTTAACCAGTGAAATTTGGGGGTCCTTTCTCGTTTTTAACCAGTACATTCATATTTGAATGTTAGCCCTTAATTTAGTAGAGTTGCTGATATCAAATATGCACTATGGATCTTTATATGAAGGTGGGTATCATTGGTGGCTCTATTGCAGGGCTTGCTGCGGCAATACTACTCAGAGAGCTTGGATTAGAAGTTACTGTACTAGAGCGCTCTAAGCATAGCTTATCTACACGAGGTGCTGGTATCGTATTACAAGAATCTTTTGTGAAGCAATGTGTGGATGCATGCCTATTCTCATCAGATATACCCAGAGTCCCTTTTTCGGGACGCTCATTTAATACACAAGCCAATCAACGTATCTTTGAGCAACCATTAGTTGGCCTTGGGCTAAATTGGTCAGATATCTATAATCAATTACGCTGTAGGCTTCCTGATGACCATTACCTTCAAGGTCAGGTAGTATCCGAGGTCAAATTTACCCCAGAGCAATGCCAAGTTACAACTCAAAGAGGAAAAGGCTATACCTTTGATTACTTGGTTGCAGCAGATGGATTCCACTCAACCTTGAGTCCATTAGTTTTTCCAAAGCACAATACAAAATTCACGGGCTATGTCGCCTGGAGAGGAACAATAGCTTCCTCTGACTTAGAAAATACTCATATATTTGATAAACATGTCCCTTATTATGTTTATCCGAATGGTCATATATTGATTTATCGGATTCCTTCACCAGACTTTGAGCAGACTAAGGAGACTTTACTTAATTGGGTCATGTATACGCCTATGAGACATCGCGATATAGACTATGCAAGCTCTATCTCACCTAAGCATATCAGCGAAGATCAAATAACTAAACTACACCATCTTGCAAAGGAATCTCTGCCTAAAGAGATATCTGATATGGTTACTCAAACCAAAGAGCCATTTTTACAGGCCATCTATGACGGCACTATACCTGCTCCCTACCAGAGTAGGACATTTTTTATTGGTGATTGCGCAGCCGTGCTAAGACCTCACACTGCTTCTGGAGCATTCAAGGCTATCAATGACGCAATGAGTCTCCAGCAATTATTTTCAGATGAACTTACGCCACAAGCCATTGAGCAATGGGCAGCCGCTCAGAATAATCAAAACAACGAGCAATTAATACTAGCACGTCGAATGAGTGAAGCCTTAGTTATGGATACTCCTGCATGGGAAAAAATGACACCAAAACTTATGGAGACATGGTGGCAATCTGTTGTAGCAGGTAAACAGTGGCATTTAACCGTAAGCCAATCACCACAAGTCATTGCTCACCAGTTTGAGCTAAAGCCTGAACTGCCGCCTTTGTCTCAAAAGGCAGAACATGATGTGAGCACAAATAAAATAGCGCCCAAAATAGCCACTCTTAAGTAATATAACTGATGCCTTTGAAAATATAACGTATTGGCAAAAGATACTTATGATTTTCGAGTATTTTTGTTTCTAGCAAGACGGCAAAATTGGGTGTCCCTTTTAAGCTCCCCTTTTAAGCTGCCTTTTGATCTTTACAAATAATCTCAGCCATCACTAACAGGCGTGTCCTTTTACTTCCTATAGGCCAAACTGGTCTGGATTAGCCTCATATTGCTGCATAGATGAATGGGCATTCTTTTCTGTGTCAGCAATCAATGCGCCACCACCACCCAATATTTTGTAGAATGGTTTATGGTGCGGCTTACCGCACAGAAAAACAAATTCTAGCGCATCGGTGTCGCTAGTATTCCATGCCTCAATACTAGCAACATCTTCATGTCCGACAACCAAACAATCGCGCACCTCTGCTTTTACTTGATTTTGACCAAACACACCTTGTCCATTTAAAAGATAAATAAATCCCTGCCACACAGACTCTGGTAGAGGCAGTATAATTCTCTGTTTTGGTTTTAATAGAATATGTAAATACTGAATTGGCCAATCAGGAATAATTGGAGACTCCTGATTAAACGCTTGGCCAATGACTACACGGACCTCAGCACCCACTTCTCGATATACCGGGATCATTGCTTGAGGAGCCATCTGTGTTGACGCTTCTGGCAAGCTATCAGAATAAATACCCGGATTGATCCACAATTGCAGCCATCGTAAGCGATCTCCAGTGATGACGGGCTCTTCTTCATGCACAATACCCTGGCCAGAATTAATATAATAAATACCGCCAGCACGGTTATTATTTTTATTTTTTCCTTGGCGGTTATCCCATGGCGTCATTTCGCCAGACAGCATATAAGTCATTGCTACTAACCCGGAATGTGGGTGCCTGGGGAATGGCCACGGGCTATCACCACGCATACTAGTTTCATCGAGAAAGATAAAAGGATCAACATCCGCAATGGCGTGTTGCGTGCCTTTACCATTGATATCAAGTGTCCCAATAACGCGGTACGATTGTTTAGCGTCCGAATTAGAAGTAAATGCTTTCGCAGCTACTATTTTACTAATAGATTTCATTTAAACACCATACCCTTGCTTATTGATAATGTGTTGGCCCTACCTTTGCGTAATATATGCCAAAAATCAAGTGCGTTTATACTCAGCGCCAGAATCTCAATGGCTGGCTCTAGTATCGATTTTTCTATCCAATCAAAAACATGAGCAATATGCAAGGCTTTCACACATGAAAATCCAACCCTGGCTACTATATTGAAACTCAAGTCTTGAAACAAGCGCAAGCATTTTCACTACCCTGTTTATCACATGGAGAAATAATGCGCCCCTCTACTTGCTTTGTCGGTATTCAGAAGCCTTACAGACAAAGTTTCTATAACAACTATACAAATCAAGTTGCTCTTTAAGAAAGTATGATTAGTTCAGAACAGGGTGTCCCTTTTGAACGCTTTTGATCTGCTCCGTGGTTTCCTTAAATATGAGCCAATACGGTACCCAGCGGAAGATAACAAAAAATGAACTTTTTTGCTCAAATTTTTGTCAGGAGAATATATGACTTAGTTTAAAGTTTACCATGAATGATACGAAGGAAAAGCCTAAGCGTGTATTTGCGCCACACCTGAATTCCGATAGAGGTGGGCAACAGCTTGATTCAAAAGAGCTTAACTTCAGGATTCGTTTATTCCAAATGAGACACGTAGAAGCTCATGGTAAACCCTTCAAAGGCGTACTCACCTCCAATGAGATTCCTGGACTAGAGTGGGATGTGTTCATTACAAATTCGGGGACGGGATACAGCATATATCGTAGTCCTAATAGTGATGAATTTTATAAGCTTGGCCAAGGTGCTTTTGGGAAAGTTTATCTTGCTCAATCAATAGATGATGGGGAGTGGGTCGCTATTAAAGAGCAAAACCCCAACAACCCTGCCGAGTTAGAAGAAATCATTCATGAAAATGAAATGTTAGATAGAGTTGGCGAGTATGTAGATGGGCTTGAAAATAATAGCTTTATGAAGCTGGCTAAAGGTCAAAGTCTAAGAAATTTTATTGGTAAGATGCCCTTGCCAGAAATGCTGGGTATGATGCATGCACTGTCACATGAAATGGACAGTGTTAATAACAATCTTCACGTTGTACATAGAGACTTAAAGCCAGATAATATCATGTATGATCCAGTTACCAAGAAAGTGAAAGTCATTGATTTTGGGTTGGCCACTAAGCACGAGACAGGGCAACCCGTCATTGGAAGTTATGCGTGCGGCACTATCCTCTATATGGGACCAGAAATTCCCAAAAGTAATCGCTTCAGCCATTCATCTGATATCTACGCCATGGGCTTAACGATGGCAGAGTTTTTAACAAAAGGACCTGGGGTGGCAACCAATAAGATATCACCAGGACTTGCCTTCTTTGAAAGTTTAAAATCTATCCATGAAGGGGTGCACCCTCAACTTGAAGATGCCTTTAGTGATGTGCTTGGCGAAAATAGGCCTAAAGATTTGAGTCCAGAAATGAATGCTGTTTACGATCTGGTAGCACAAATGTTAGATGCTGATTACACCAAAAGACCAACTTGGGATGTCATTCAAAATACTTTAAATAAAGCTTATCAGCAAGAACTTAAAAGCCCACAGCAAGAAACTGTAAGCCAACCAACATCTAATAAAATGATAGATGAGCTGACTCCTTATATGAGTGATAAAATGACATTAGAGCAGATCAGTAAGGCGCTTGAGAACTCTCCTGTTGGCACTATGTTGATTGTCAAAACAGATGAACCCACAATCTGTACCATGTATGTTAAATCTCCTGATGGTGTCGATAGCTCGTTGATGAATATTGAAGAAGATAGAGTGATTACTGAACTTAGTTCACATGGCTCTGTATCTGATGATTTGTCTGATTCTTTTGATGGTTTTGAAGCCTCCTCAACTTCAGTGACGAAAAAAATGTTAGTAGCCAAATCAGCATCAGACTTGATTTCATCTGCAGCTACACAAGCTGACGTTACTTACATTCAGAAGGTCTCAAACAGTATGGAGCCTGAATTTCACCAAATCAAAATGAAGGAGTTTTGGGGCATCAAAGAAGATCCGCTCGAAATCAAACCTATGACAGCTAGTCAAATGAGAGCGCTTGATGCTCAATCAACAAGCCACTCTTCTTCTGACTTTGATGATTTTGAGGTAATGGATGAAATGGATGTTTGGGCTGGAAGTGTGGTTATCAATGAAACTAATGATATTTTAAGAGAAGCTGTAGATTTGGAAGCGTCAACTGGAAGCGTGGTCATTAATGAATCTGTAGCATTGAATGAGTTACCTGCTGCTGCCGTGGAGGAATTTGATGGAAGTGATACTGTGGAATTTATCCCAATTGGTATGATACGATGTCATGAGAATGAACAGGATAAACTTTTAAATTTAAGCCAAAAAGAACTGAGCACTCTCCATGAAAGCTTAAATGAGATGCTTAACAGTTTAGAGGCTCTTCAAGAAAAGGTCGACACTCCTAGAAAAAGACAACTGTCATTAACCATGTCGTTTTCAGCAGATGCACAAACTTCCAGAGATGAAAGAAGTAAGGTTATTGCAAAAACTATAGATTCAATTAAAGAAACTCTAGCAAAAGAAAATCTAACGAGCAAAGACTTGTTGGAACTAAGTTATAATGCTGTTGATTTGCTGATGGAAGAATTTAATATCACCAGAAGTAAGCCTAAGGCCTCTGATGATCAACTTGTTGAAGTGTTGTTAGACATAAGCAACACCGTCAATCAAACCCTTGAACAGAAAAAAATATTAGGTCCAACCAAGCCTGAGCAAAATCAAGACCATAAGCCAGCATAGTCATTTTTACTAGTGAAAGACAAAATAGAAAGACAAAATAGACACCCAGATTTTGATTCCAATATTAACCATTCTTGTGGCAAGTCTATGTATTTGGCTTAATGTGGCTCACGGGATGACAAAATAGACACCCAGATTTTGATTGCTTTTAGCGGACTCATCATATGAAGCCCTCCAAAATAAGCTGCCCATAGCTGTTTAAGC
>CAYGPI010000005.1:15191-65887 GCA_964351745.1 uncultured Francisellaceae bacterium | reverse complement strand
TTTTTTCAGAGGTTCTTTGCTGAGTTTATGCTTGGAATAGTCTAGAAAATAACCCACTCACTCCTTCTGAGCAATTTGGATTAGGCGTAGGTCTTGCTATTCAGCAATTCTCAGAGAATATGGCCCAACCTTCAGCAAACGTTAATGGGGCAGCTTTATGTGTAAGAAATCCTCAACAGGCTCCTACCTACGTTATGCGACACGGTTTTAGCCAGCTGCTTAAAGAGCAAAGCCCCAATTTAATGTCTGAAATAACACAAATGCTTGCAGATCTAAAACAAGATCAAGCCCAGGAATACGCAGAGCAGCTGCCACCCGTTCAAGCTGAAATTGAAAAGCAAAAGCAAGATTATCTAAAAGAGCGACAAGCCGTTTATGATCAATATGCCTCCAGTCAAAAGGAACTTGGGATCCCACAAGAAGCTATCGATGATGTGTTGAGTGAAATGAAAGTTAACACGAATAAACAATTGGAGATAATGAATCAGCATGCAGAGCAAAGGTTATCAGTATTGCATGCAGAGATTGAGCTTAAATTCAAAGATAGAAAAGACGAAGTGATGAAGCACTTGCATGACAACATTCCACCTGAAGTTTTCCAACATATGAAAAGCTACTATGAAGTTTACCATGCCCATTGCAAGACTGAAATCGGCAACGAACAAGAAGCTAAAGAAAGAGCAGACAAAGATATATTCGTCGTCATCTTGTTCCAGCTAGTCAATAGTGAATTAATGAACTATTTAAGGCATGAGCAGACAGATCCAAGTATTAGCTCTGATTTTGGTAATTACGGTAAAATGCTAAAAAATTGTTTCTATGATGGCGGCAGTATGGATGTCACGGTCAACAGCGAAAATGAAATCACAAGCATCAACGTTAATAATGCAGGGTTTGGTCAAGGGGAATTTGATCAGGATCAATTGTCTCTATTTATTGATGTTATGCATGACGAAAATGTCCAAAGTTTAGCCCTTAGCCAAGAGACGGTAGAAAAAGCCAAAGAGCCTGCTATCAAAGCGGAAAGTGATTATTTAGAGCCCTTTAAAGAAAGATATGGCAACTTTGTCGTTGGAAACCATAACTTTGCTGAGTTCATTGAACTTATGCAATCCAAACATTTAGATCAAACCGCAATAAGCAAATTAGACAAATTTTATGAAGAAGCGCAGCAACTATGCTTTGGAGATGACTCGGTTTTAAGTGTTCAGCAGTTTAGAAATATCACTGATGATTTAGCTAAAATTGATTATCCAAGTGCTTTATATTTTAAGGGCAAAGAGCTCGTTGGAGAGCAACAATTCTCTGTTCCTGAGCTTCAAGTCTACACTCCAGATCCGGCACAAGGGATAGCTCTCTTATCAAAGCTAAAGCATACTCACTTAGATGAGATTGTCCGATCCGAGCATACGCAAAGTTTACCGCCTGTTGAATTGGCCGACTTAAATAAGAACTACAATGATACCCTTGCCCAGTTCAATAATATTCAAGAACGATACGATCAAGTCGATACCTATAAGCACAAAAAAACTAGCTCTGTTTCAGGTTTCTTAGGTCATATGGCACATAAGCATTTCAGTGACAGTAAGAGAGAAACACAAATTAAGATTCTGCAAGATATTATCGATGATCCAAAATATAGCTCCGATCCAACAAAGGGTGTCCCAATACTCCTAGGCGCTATGGAGGTTATCAAAGCACAAGTTGAAGGCGATCAAACGATGAAAAAAGTTGAAAGCCGACTCATCACAGTGATGGAGCAAATGAAAGAGCAGATATTAGAGTCAGTTAAGCAGGACTACGGACATGATCCACAAGAGATGTTTCATTCACAAGAATGCCAAGACGCTTTTGAAGCCCATCTAAAACAATCAGGTGGAAAAAATTATGATCAAAAAGTCACAGAGTCACTTAAAGAAATTATCTCTTCAAGTAAAGAAGCTAAGGAAGAGCCCAAGCCTTTAGGCATAAAAAATAGATAGAACGTAAAAGTAAGAACTCAAACTGCATGAGAGTTTAAAAAAAATTGAGGAATGGGTTTTAATAGGTAGTTATGTCTGGTATATTTCAAGGTGCCAGTGGGCGCTCCATTGCCCTTTAATGCTCCATGCAACTTCCTTGTTCGATTGCCTGTCCCTTGCAATCTTTCCTTGTGCCCCTGGCAAAGCACCTACTGATAAGAATACGCTATCTGTTTAATTGTACAAGGCACTATCATTCTTCGCATCTCCCTAGAAGCACTACTGTTAAAATATTACCCATGTAAAATCAGATAGTTAAAATTTAGCATCAGGTCATTAGTGACAATCACCCATAATACATTACAGCAATATCCCTACTCACATTGAGAGATCTCTCACAAAGACGCAGGTCTATATAGCAATTTTCGCTCAATTAATGATTAACGGTGATTGATTTGCAGATTTACCCTTTCCCAAAGTTTAAGGCTTATTTCTTTGAGGGTATAACCAAGCTGAAAATACCTTGGCCATCAACGGCATCAGAAAATAAGTCATAATTAAAACCAAGATTGGTGTTGAGATAAGAATTCTAGGTACAAGGTGCCAATGACCAAGCCAAGGTTGCACCGCTAAATTAAAAACTATAAGCAGTGGTGTCAATGCAAACCAAGTGATGAATGCCATTTTATACCGCTTCGGGGGCACAATAGACTTAGTCTTAGGCAAAGCAAACCAAGTCTCAAGACCTGTGACAACCTGTAACTGTGTTGGCTCTTTAATTAGTTTATCTATTTTCTGGATCCAATAAAGTCTTTCTGGGGATTTCTCCCAAACCTTAAGATCTGATAATGTTGAAAATCTAAAAACGACACGATAATGAAGCTCATTATGTGAATCCGGGAAACTGACATCTGTTCCCATACTTCCAGGGAAGACTCGACATGCCTCAATCACCCCTTTGAGACAAAGTTCAAAATCTTCCCTTTTATCTGGTAAAACCTCTCTATCAACAATGACCGATACAGGTTGGTTTGCATCTTCGTTTTTTTCCATCATTAATCTGTTAACCTCTTTGAACTCAGGCAATTTAGGATCTCTTCATGGGAAGAGTAAGCTTGCGATGAGCATGCCTTGAGCCCCCTAAGCCTGTCATATATTGCTGCTCCATCACCATTGGCATGGAGTTAACGTGGCCACTAGTACCCTTGAAACTGTACGCTTAGAAATTTAGCACTGTCGTGACTCTAAAGAAAATTCTGATCGTATCCCCAATCGGATTTGGTGACAAGCTATTAAGCTTTTGAATAAGCATGCCATGACTGAGATTTACCGAGCACTTCGTCTAAGTCATACTCAACTCAAGAATAAGCAGCATGATCTTTTACATTTAACAGTGATGCACCATTCTATCAGGTTGCATTCTTTGTATTTACTTTAACTTGGAGGATTTATGCCCTGTGGGTACTCACCAATCATTATAACAGTTTAATACTGATTTACCTCTCTAAAAAGCCAACCATAAAAACCGATGATTCTGGCAATCAGCGCTTGATCTTTATTGTTTAAATTTAAACCCAAGATACTCGACATTAAATCTTGGATCTGATCATGTGTTAATATGACGTTATCTAGCAAAATCTTAATACCTCAAGCGCCCGAGGCCTCGACTTTGGTCAGACACATGAATGCAATTTTTTTTGCCGGCGGCTCCCAAATCTTCTTTGCATTCTGCGGATCCTTGATCTACATCATCTGAATACTCTAGTATTCTAAAGTGGATTTGGCGCCTATATAGGACAAACTAATGAAAATCTTTATTTAGGGGTGAGTAATCTTATAAAGACGCTTTTTAGGTATTCAAAGGTATTGACTCTATTTAGCTTGCAAGTTGATCAGCTAAAGATGCCAATTATCAATCTTTTATGCTTTGTAAAAAATAGACTCAAAATTTGACAAAATCTTAATACCGAAAACATATAAAAAGGCTGACATACTCAATGAAAATGAAAAATGAAGATAACCAGCTGCTAAAAAGAATTTTAGCTCAGAAGCTTGAGGAGAACATAAATAAAGAAATTTTAGAGCTACATCCCGCTGAAATTGGAAGTTTGTTAGAATCATTACCATATGAAAGACGGATCGCGGTTTGGGAAGCGTTGACGCCTGAAATACAAGGCGAAGTTTTACTACAAGTCCGTAAAGATGTGACTCAACAACTCATTGAGATATCTTCAGAAGAACGCTTAACTGCAGCAATCAAAGATTTACAAATTGATGAAATTGCTGATTTAGATGAATTTCTACCTCAAGCTGTGATCCAATCTTTAGTTCAGGATATGGATACCCAAAAACGTGAACAATACAACTTAGTCAAAGAATACCCAGATGATACTGCCGGTGGACTAATGGATATTGATGCCATTGCCATTCGTTCAGATATGACTATACAAATGACTATTGAGCATTTACGCATATTACGCAATAACTTTCAAACCAGCCCTGAGCACTTAGATAGAATCTATATCGTTTCTCAAAACAATCAATATTTAGGCTCTGTTTCATTAAAGGATTTAATCTGTAGTTCACCTGATTCATTTATAACTGAAATAATGGACTCTAAAAAAAGACCATTGTTAGTTACTATGCCTGCCAAGGCTGTCGCTAAAACATTTGAAGAGCGAGATTTACTTTCTGCCCCGGTTGTTGATCAAAACAATATCCTGCTAGGTCGTATTACCATCGATGACGTGGTTGATGTGATTAAAGAGCGAAATGAAGAGTTGTTAATGCGTCCAGCAGGTTTAAGTGCTAAAACAGATGTCTTTAGTCCAGTGCTATCAACGATTCGTTATCGTTCATTGTGGTTAGGCATCAATCTTATTAATTCTCTCATCGCTGCTTTTACAATTAGCCTATTCGAGCAATCTATCCAAAAGATTGTTATGCTTGCTGTATTAATGCCTGTGGTCGCGAGTATGGGTGGGGTGGTTGGCAATCAAACTTTAACCTTGGTAACTCGAGGTATTGCTTTAGATCAAGTGACAAAAGAAAATAAATTTAAATTACTCTCAAAGGAAATGATAGTGGGGCTATTAAATGGTTTAATTTGGTCTACGGTGGTCGCCACATTTGTATTTATTTGGAAACAAGACATTAAACTAAGCTTAGTGTTTGGTGGCGCCTTAATTCTAAGTATTCTGCTCAGCTCTACCGCTGGTACGATGATACCCTTGGTTCTAAATAGGTTTAAAATTGATCCAGCCATTGCCGGCAGTGTTATTTTGGTTGCATTCAGTGATATCGCAGGGTTTTTAATATTTTTAGGTATTGCCACCTTGTTTTTATTTCATACAACTTAATCATGTTTTTTTTGTAGTCACATTGATGCACGAAACAACATTATTATCA
The DNA here is from genome assembly GCA_964351745.1 of uncultured Francisellaceae bacterium. Classification (GTDB taxonomy): domain Bacteria; phylum Pseudomonadota; class Gammaproteobacteria; order Berkiellales; family Berkiellaceae; genus CAYNJF01. Next base: position 60,518 of record CAYGPI010000005.1, on the reverse strand, counting down.
AAAGGGATCTTCATTTGTATACTTTATTGATTTTCTTTTTTTGCTTCGCCATAACCATGTCGTTTATGTGCTCTTTATGGGAAGCTGTTTTGCTGAGTATTACACCATCCTATACGCAAATTAAGTTGCGAAAAAAACAATACTTAGGGAAACAGCTTCAGAAATTCAAAGAGCAAATTGATAAACCATTAGCTGCAATTTTAAGCTTAAATACGATTGCACATACTGTAGGCGCTATTGGGGTCGGTGAACAAGCCTCTCTGATTTGGAGCCATACCGATCCCTATATCACAAAATTACTTGTGCCAATTGTCATGACCCTAGCTATTTTACTCCTATCTGAAATCATTCCCAAGACAATCGGGGCTAATTTTTGGAAAAAATTTACTCCTTTTACATTTTATTCATTATCAATTTTAATAAAAACTATGTTTCCTTTGGTTTGGTTATGTCAACTGGTTACAAAATTCATTCCTGGCCACCATGGTAAAAGCTTATTTTCCAGGTCTGATTTTCTCGCACTTGCAGAAATTGGTGGGGAGCATGGCGTTTTTGAAGAAAGTGAGGCTGATTTAATTGAGAAGAGCTTAGATTTGCATGAACTCAAGGTTAGAGAAGTGATGAGGCCTGCCAATGAAATGGTTATGCTCAATAAAAACGACTCCTTAGAGGCTATATTCAAATTTGTTAAAACCCATCAATATACTCGTTATCCAGTATTTGATCCAAACAAAAATGATATTATCGGTATTGTTCATATTAAAGATTTGCTTACTAAAGATAATATTACCAAGCTTGATGAGATTATACGGCCAGCATTTAAAATCCCATCTCATTTCCCTTTGAAGAACTTGCTTAGTCGCTTTCAAGCAGGCATACCTCAGTTTGCCTTAGTTTATAGAAATAAAACGTTATGTGGATTTATTTCCCTAGACAATGTACTACAAGTATTGCTCGGCATTATGAAAGATGAGTTTCATCACACCCATGTTGACTGGACTGAGAATGCGGATGGTACGATTCAAGCCAAAGGTCGATGCTCTGTTTACGCGCTAGAACAATTATTAAATATAGATATTGACACGAATGAAGAGATTGAAACACTTGCTGGGTTGATCTATGAAACGCTTGGTAGGGTACCCAAGGAAGGCGAACATGTTAAATGCCCGAATTTTAACGTGGTGATAGAAAAAATAATTAACGCTCAAATAGAGTCAGTCGTGATTCAACCCATAGACAAGGATGAGACACATGATGAATAATATATTCAAACACAACACTAAACCCTATTAATCTATATGCCCTGCAAACCAAAATCTGCCTCCGCTAATCATGCTTAAATATCGGAGGGCGAAAATTAAACTAAAAGAAACTGCGATGAATAAATATGAAAAAAACAGGTTATCTCTCTAAACTGGAAACACTATCTGGCGGACAATTATTGAGGGATTGTGGACATGGGGATCTTACATATCAATGAAACATTTAGCTTATTTTCGGAGTTGCAGGCGCTACTGTGGCTGGCTCTCACTAAAGTTTAGTTCATAATACGCAGTTTGTTGTGATGCGGCTCTGGTTTTAGTAATTAAATTGACCTACAATCTCTGCTCTGCTTATTTTATAGAATCAAATTCTATTCCATTAAAAAGCGAGCATTCATGTCTTGAACAGGTCGATTATTCTCATTTAAAAAAACCTTCAAATTCACTAGTTCTTTTTCTTTAATCTGTAAGGCTTCTTTCAGAACAATCCAACGTACTCCCTCCGTACAAGGCGGTGTTGTTAATGATCCATTATAAGTAAAATAGTCTAGCTTAAGGGGGAGTAGTGATTTTATATCGAAAGACCATATTTCTTTGTCCATTCCAGGTTGTTTAGGTGCCTGCTTATATAACTTAGATATAACAGTACCGTTTTTACCAATCTCAAAAAACAGGCCAACAATCAGCAAATGATTATCCTGATTTTCATGAACAAAGTGAATTTCTAGAGGGTAGGTTTTATTGTTTAGAGCGTGCTCGCTTGGCGTATGAATATGGAACTGTACAAGCTTATAAATTTCACCATTTAACTCTAAAGTATTTTCTGTATCTAAATCCGCAACAATGGTATGCCCCTTGTTGATAAGCTTTAGATCACTTTTAACGTAATGAAATTTTAATTCGGGAAGCGTTACATCATAACCCTGCGTAATATTTACTGGTGATTGGTTAACGCCCTTCTCACACATATCATATGATTCATCAAGCTTCCCCCAAAACGCTGGACTAGTGTCTCCTGCGTAAGTCCAAGTTGTTGCAAAAGCTGCTGCGCCATAAATCGCGCAGACTGCAAAACTTAAAAACTGATATCTTATTTTCATAATGCCCCACGACGTGCTCTTATCTAAAATATAGTTTATTTTGCGCCTGATAAAAAAACAGTGGTTAATATGATTTTAGAAAGAATGGAACTCACAAAAAATGAAGCAAAACATTAAAAAGAATAGTGGGTCGACTGTTTAGTCGCTTAGATAAGTGTCAGTGGGCAGTCCATTGCCCTATCGTGCTGTCCTTGCTAACATCCTTGTTCGACTGCCTGTCCCTTGCAATCTTTCCTTGTGCCCCTGACAAAGCACTTACGATTAAGAATACGCTATAGGGGGCTTTTAGCAAGTGGTCATAACTTAACTTACAAGACGCAGCTCTCAACTGTTTATAAATATAGCATTGTAAATCAATCAGTTATAAATTTCTTAGCGATAACGCAGCTCCATACTGACAGCACGAAGCCACTTAAACTTACAGACATGTGAGAGATCTCGCACAAGCAACAAGGCCAATAGAGCTACTCCATCAATAACTCTTTTTGAGTAAGTCCCTTTTTAGCCAAGGCAACCTTTAACCTTTCAAAGGCTTCCAATTGAATCTGTCGAACTCTTTCTCTTGTTAAACCAACTTCATGGCCAATTTTCTCTAATGACATTGGCTCATAACCTAGAAGACCAAACCGTCGAACGATCACATCAAACTGTTTAACTGAAAGATTAGAAAGCCAAACGGTGATGTTTTCAGATAAATCTCTACTGGCTAGCCCATCGAAAGGATCTGTGGCATTCTCATCTTCAAGCATGTCAGACAATGACTGCGAAAATTCAGAGGTAACAGGCATATCTAAAGAAACTGGGTGCTCTAGAACATCCTGCATAAAATGAAGTTTTTCAACAGAAATACCAGCGGCATCTGCCAAATCACTAGCACTAGATTGCTCACTATTCACTTGATCAAGCTTACGGTGCGTGCGCTTGCAACGACTAATTTCCTTAAGAACATGTACAGGGATCCGAATTGTTCTTGCTTGATTCATAATCGCGCGCTCAATGTTTTGCTTGATCCACCAACTAGCATAGGTAGAAAATCTAAAGCCACGATATGGATCAAATTTTTCAACCGCCCTCATTAATCCCAGGTTACCCTCTTCAATCAAATCCAAAAGTGACAAACCTCGGTTTAAATATTTCACGGCGATGCGAACGACTAATCGTAAGTTTGCTTCCGTTAATTGAGCCTTAGCTTTATCATCACCATGGCACTTACGAATGGCGATGCTTTTTTCTTGCTCAGGGGTGAGCAACTTAATTGTACGTATTTGGTTTAAGTATATATTGACAGAATCAGTCGCATTATTAGCGTCCATTGAGATCTTCTCCAATCAGTTTGGATACCCATTTGAGTTAACAAACAGTGATTAAGTTCCATTTAATAAAAGTTAACTATGTATCTTTGGCAAATAACGTAATGGATCCACAGGCTGTCCATTTTTACGTATCTCAAAATGTAACTTCACTTGATCGGAGTCAGACTCGCCCATCTTAGCGATTGTTTGACCTTGTTTGACATAGTGGCCCTCCTTGACCAAAATTTCATCGTTATGCGCATATGCCGATAAATAATCATCGTCATGCTTAATGATAAGAAGCCTTCCGTAGCCTCTTAAACCCTGACCGCTATAAACAACTTTACCAGCTTTTGTGGCCGTCACAGACGAGCCTTTATGGCTAGCAATATCAATGCCTTTATTAGGCTTTGGTTTTTGTTGAAACCGAGAAATAACCTGACCTTTTGCTGGCCAGAGCCATGTGCTCGATTTATTAACTATTATGGGATCTTTAGGAGTTAACCGTGAACTGCTAGGCTTGTGCTCTTTAAGACTTACCGCCTTAACTTCCTTTACAACAGTACGACTTTTTTGCTTTTTCTGAGCATAACGCTCAAGTTGTTTCGTGCTCGCCAATCTCAAAGAAATTTTTTGGCCAGGATGAATATTAAATGGCTCATCAATCCCATTAGCCACCGCAAGCTCTTTAAAATCTCGACCGTATCGCCAAGCAATCAAATATAGTGATTCTCCTGACTTTACTGTATGAATACCTTTTGTAACAGCCGACTTTGGCGCGATAGCTATCACTGGTGCAGCAGCTGAAGAGTCAGCACAGCCATTAAAAGTAAAAGATGCTGATAATAGCAACACCCCTACTAGCATATGATTAATGCTTGTAGCTTTCAATAATTGTCTTGCCCTCTTAATAAAGCATTCACAACTGACCATGACATAACCCTATATAAGTTTCAATAGACAGAATCCTAAGATTAAAATGCCAACTAGCCACCACCCCAAAATATCTAAGTTTTTTAACAATTTCTTTTCTACACTAGGACCAAGTTTTTTAACCAATGCTGCAACAATAACAAAACGGCTAACTCTTCCAATAAAAGATCCAACCACAAATGGTAACATTGGCATGCTTGAAGCACCTGCAGCAATGGTAAAAAGCTTATAAGGAATTGGGGTAAGGCCTGCAAGTAAAACCATCCCAAGCCCCCACTTATCAAATAAAAAGACGACTTTTTCGTATCCTTGCTGCAAACTAAAAAAATCAATAATGCCTGTTCCGATGGATTCAAAAGCAAACATCCCGATAAAATAGCCCAAAATACCACCTGCAATAGAAAAGAAAGCAGTAAGACAAGAAAGTCTTAACCATTGATAGGGTTTAGCTAAAACCATTGGGGCTAACATGATATCAGGGGGAATAGGAAAGACTGAAGCTTCCACGAAACTTACCCCTGCCAAGTAGTACGGCGCATGCTTATGAGCTGCCCATTGGACCATTTTATTGTACAGACTGCTAAAAATTTTCAAATCACAGCCCTAATCTTTAAAATTGGTTAACCACTCAGAAATGGCTGATATTTTGTCTGTATCAGTTAAATCAGTTTTAATTGGCGTTATAGAGACATAGCCATTTTTGACAGCATCAAAATCTGTGCCTGGGCCTGCATCTTGACCAGGCCCGGCAGGGCCAATCCAATAAATATCTTTGCCTCGAGGATCTTTACTCGCGATGGTTTTCTCAGCTTTATGCCGGAAACCAAGTCTTGTAACTTTGATCCCCTTAATCTCGGCGATGGGCAAGTCAGGCACGTTAACATTAAAGATAACATCTTTACTTAATGGATTAGCCATAAGATGCTTAACAAGATGGTAAGCAAAATGCCCAGCAGTCTCATAGTGTTCGCGTATAGAGGTTTTGCTTACCAAAGAGACGGCTATCGCTGGAAATCCAAGAAAACGCCCTTCAATGGCAGCCGCAACTGTTCCAGAATATAAAACATCATCCCCTAAATTTGAGCCATCATTAATGCCAGAAACAACCATATCTGGAAGCTCATCTAGCCAGCCAGTCATAGCAATATGAACACAGTCTGTTGGGGTACCATTGATTGATACAAACCCATTTTCGAGCTCCTCTACTCTCAAGGGAGACTCTAAGGTTAGAGAATTACTTGCAGCACTTCTATCTCGATCTGGCGCAACAACAAATATTTTAGCTAATGGTTCAAGTGCCTTAGCTAAAACTTTAATACCTTTCGCATTGACCCCATCATCATTGCTAACCAATATCTTCATCAATATTCCTCTAAATCAAAAACCTCTCGGAGTAAAGCTGTAGCAAAGCTGCCTGGAGGTAAACAAAACTCAAGATGAAGCGTACTATCATCACCCCAACGCCATTCTAAGTTTCCTGGCTCTACGGATAAAAGACGAAAACTCTGCTCTAGTCCCAGTTTTTCTAGTCCACTACTTAATTCAGTATATTGACCAGCCACTAATTCTGCAACAGGCTTTATCTCATCTTTATGACCTTTGTTAGCCTTTCCCCACAAAATACCATGTGTCACTGTTTTTAAAGGCCATTGTTGTAGCTCTATCAACTTTGAGAGCATTTGATTAAATAAAAATGATCTCGCAGCCGAAATAGCAAGCGATCGAGTATGACGTTTTAATCTTTGCCCGCCAACAAGATTTAAAAAGGAACTCAAATTATTTTGATTATTCCCGAAACGTTGAGGTCCATAATAGTTGGGGTAACCATTTAACTTAATCTGTGCAAGTCTGCTCTCTATCAACGAGTGATCAAAATGAATATCCTTAATAACCAATTTAAATAAATTATGGCCAAAAGCACCAGTACGCAATTTCTTATTATGCCGCTTAATATCAAGAACTTTGAATTCACTGACAGCACTAAAGTCAGGGAGCTCTTTTTTAATAGGCCAATGCATGCAGATCCACTGTCTTGTCGTTGCTTCTCTGTCCTTTTGACCGGCCTCGCTGATGTTTTTCATAGGCGTGCCAAATCTTTCGGATAAGATTTTTTTGACATCTTGAGTGTTTAACGAAACCTTTTCGATAAATAGAAATAAATGCTCACCTTCGCCTGTTAACTCATAATGCAAAGCTTCTTCAACATAAAAATCTGACGGAGATTTCTTAAATTTCGCGCAGCACAAAACACCATCATATGCAGAGCGCAGGGTTTTCGTTGTAGGATAATCAACTAACATGTTAGTAACACCACGACATGAGCTGCAATAGCCTTTTCCTGCCCGATGGCATCAACTTTCTCATGAGTTTTTGCTTTTATACTGATCTGGTCATAACCAACACTTAGCGCCTTTGCAAGATTTGCTCTCATTTCTTCTATATAATTTTGAAGTTTAGGCTTTTGCGCTATCACTGTCGCGTCAATGTTTCCAATCGAGAAATTTCTAGCCTTTACCTCGTTCATAACCTTTTCTAGCATTACAAAACTTGAAAGATCTTTACAATCACTTGAAGTATCAGGGAACCATTGACCAATGTCTCCCAAAGCAAGCGCGCCAAGAATGGCATCAATCACAGCATGCACTAAAACATCACCATCAGAATGAGCCGCTACACCTAACGTGTATGGCACTAAAACGCCAGCCAACAAAGCACCAGGCGCATCACTGGCCTCATAACGATGCAAATCAAAGCCATGACCTATTCTAATCATGTGACATTTCCTCTTCAATAAGCGCTTTAGCTATCATCAAATCATGAGGAACCGTGATTTTTAAATTTGCAGAGCCACAATCCACCATCAAAGGTTGGTCGCCAACAGCTTCCATATAAGAGGCTTCATCACTTAAATCAATCCCCTTATCAAGCGCGGTTTGTATGGCTAGAAGCAAAGCTTCTAAGGGAAACATTTGAGGCGTTAATGCGCGGCGTATGCTAGCTCTATCTAAGGTTTCTTGAACAACGGTCCCATCTGTAAATTTCAAAGTATCAATAGATGGCGCCACCAAGAGCCCACCTTGATCGTTTGAAAGACATTGCTCTATTAAATTATCAATATCTTCAGGGTAGACACATGGTCGAGCTGCATCGTGTACAAGTACCCAATCAGGCTTAGAAGTCAGCTCTAAGTGCTTCAAAGCATTCAAGACAGATTGTGCTCGAGTTTTACCACCATCCACCGTTGTCACTTTGTCTTTGGGATATTTTAAAGTTTCAAAAATTTTGTCATCTGGGGCTAGCGCCACCACTATTTCTATATCAAATTCACTGAGCACTCTTAGCGTATGCTCAATCACTGTTAAATCGTCAATTTTATGGTACTGCTTTGGCAAAGAGTCTTTAAATCGACTCCCAGCCCCTGCTGCCGGGACAACAAACGCAAGCTTAGCTTGCGTCTTGGTAGAAGGTTTCATTTTTCTTAATCATTCCTAAGTCTGTTCTTGCGCGCTCTTCTAGAGCGCCCAAACGGTTTTTGAGATCTTGTACTTCTGCTTCTAACAAATGGTTACGCTCTGATAGTTTTGAAACGTGCGATTGTTGCGATTCAACTTCAGCATTAAGTCTCATAACTTCCATCACGCCACCATCACCACCCCATAGCCGAATTTGTAACGCTAAAAGCATAACAAATAAAATAATAGTAACGATCTTCATGATTGCCTCATAAATATATGATTGGCATAACGGGCATCTGCTTGTTCGTGGATGCGTAGTAACTGGTTATATTTTGCGACTCTATCACTTCGACAAGGTGCCCCTGTCTTAATTTGACCTGCATTGGTGGCTACAGCTAAATCAGCGATAAAAGCATCTTCTGTTTCGCCCGAGCGATGAGAAATCACAACGCCATAGTGATGCTTCTTTGCTAAATGAATAGCAGCCAAAGTTTCTGTCAATGTGCCTATTTGATTTAATTTAATCAAAATTGCATTGGCAATTTTTCTGTCGATCCCTTGCTGTAAAATAGCCGTATTGGTGACAAACAAGTCATCACCTACGAGCTGACATTGAGAGCCAAGCGTTTCACTTAGTAAAGCCCAACCATCCCAGTCATCTTCAGCCAGACCATCTTCAATCGATATAATTGGATACTGTTTAACCCAACTTGCCATCAATTTCACAAACTCAGCACTCGTAAGCTTTTTACCCTCAGATGATAAATGGTAGAAACCATCGTGATAAAACTCACTAGCAGCTGCGTCTAGAGCAATTTTAATCTGGTCATTATTGTATCCAGCTTTATCAATAGCTGATAAAATCAATTCGATAGCTTGTTGATTAGATTCTAGGTTAGGCGCAAACCCACCTTCATCACCAACAGCCGTCGCTAACCCTCTTTTCTTAAGTTCAGCTTTAAGCGTATGGTAAACCTCCGTGCCCATTTGCAGCGCCTGAGCAAAGTCCTTCGCGCCAACAGGAGCAATCATGAACTCCTGGATATCAACATAATTATCAGCATGCGCCCCACCATTTAAAATATTCATTAATGGCACAGGCAATGAAAGTTCTTGCTGAGATGACATCTGGGCTAGATACTTGTATAGAGGCTCCTTTTTAGCCAAACTAGCCGCTTTTGCGCATGCCATAGAGACAGCCAATGTGGCATTGGCGCCTAAGTGAGACTTATTAGGGGTACCATCTAAAGCAATGATCTGAGCATCGATATCACCCTGTTTAATAACATCACACCCTATCAAGGCGGGGGATATGATCTCATTAATATGATTCACAGCCCGAGTAACACCTTTGCCCATGTAACGTTTTTCATTATCACGCAGCTCAACGGCTTCTCTTTTACCCGTTGAGGCGCCAGATGGGACTGCAGCTGTACCAACATGACCATCATCAAGAATAACATCTGCCTCAACTGTTGGGTTACCCCGCGAGTCTAATATTTCACGTCCTATGATTCGCTTGATATGGAACATCCTTGTTTATCCTTGTTTTGATTGACTGTACACTTGCTCGATCAATGGTCTACTTTTAACAACGCTATCTAGCTCTATCAACGACTCTAATAATGGCTCCATCAAATCTAATGGCCAAACATTAGGACCATCGCTTTTTGCTTCACTTGGCTTAGGATGAGTTTCCATAAATAGCCCTGAAATGCCACTAGCTACAGCAGCCCTAGCTAAGGTAGGCACAAATTCTCTCTGACCTAAAGATTGGCCTTGACCAGCACCTGGCAATTGCACAGAATGCGTGGCATCGTAAATCACTGGCACATTAGATTCACGCATCACTGCCAATGATCGCATGTCAGACACCAAATTATTGTAACCAAAGGAAGCGCCGCGCTCACAAACCATAATCTGTTGGTTACCTGTTGATTGCGCTTTGGCAACGACATGTTTCATTTCCCATGGGCTTAAAAACTGTCCCTTTTTGATGTTGATCGGCTTCATGGTTTTAGCAACATTCACGATAAAATTTGTTTGGCGGCAAAGAAAAGCCGGGGTTTGCAAAATATCGACAACACTGGCCACTTCATCAAGTGGGGTGTCTTCATGAACATCTGTGACAATTGGCACGCCAACCTGTTTTTTGATTTTTTCTAAGATCATCAAGCCTTTTTCAATGCCTGGTCCTCTAAAACCATCGACCGAGGTTCGGTTAGCTTTGTCAAAGGAAGCTTTAAACACAAAAGGGATATTCAATTTTTCAGTCAGAGATTTTAAATATCCTGCTGTTTCGATCATCATGCCTTCACTTTCGATAACGCAAGGGCCAGCCAATAAAAAAAGGGGCTGATCTAGCCCCGCATTAAAATTAAGTAGTTTCAAAGAAGACTCCTAACAATATGATTAATTATGCCTCAGCACTTTCTAATTCAGATCTTTTTTTTTCGCTTAACCTTGGTGATTGGTAGGTTACAGCAGCTTTCACAAAACTTAAAAACAATGGGTGGCCAGTACGAGGCTTGGAAGTAAACTCGGGGTGAAATTGACAACCAATAAACCAAGGATGATCCGGCAGCTCTATCATTTCAACGAGTTTGCCATCAATAGACTTACCTGAAGCCACTAATCCTTTAAGCTCTAATTGAGCAATTAAATGATTGTTGACCTCATAGCGATGACGATGCCTTTCAGCGATGGTGGTTGTTCCATAAACTTGAGCTGCTTTCGATTTTTCTAGCAGCTGGCACGGTTGAACCCCAAGGCGCATGGTGCCGCCAAGATCGTCATGCTCTGAGCGCTTCTCTTTGGCCCCTGTATCTGTTGTCCATTCTGTGATTAATCCAACCACAGGGAAAGGCGTTTTAGCGTTAAACTCGGTGCTGTTGGCATCAGGCATATCAGCGCAATGACGAGCAAATTCAATCAACGCTGTTTGCATCCCTAAGCAAATACCTAAAAATGGAATCTTATTTTCTCTTGCGAAGCGAGCCGCAAGGATCTTACCTTCAACGCCTCTTTCGCCAAAACCACCAGGAATCAAAATAGCATCCACATTGTTAAGAAGAACCACACCTTGGCGCTCTAACTCTTCTGACTCAACATAATGAATGTTAACTTTAGTCTGACTGTTAAGCCCGGCATGCCCTAAGGCTTCGTTAACGGATTTATAAGCATCAGCTAAATTAACATATTTACCGACTAACGCTACCGTGACTTCGGATTTAGGATTGCGTTGTTTCTCAACGACATCTTTCCAGTCACTAAGCTTAGCCTCTGGCGCTGTTATCTTAAATTTTTCTAGAATAATATCATCAAGCCCTTGCTCATGAAGCGCCAATGGGACTTGATAGATCGAATCAACATCTCTCGCTGAAATCACAGCTTTTTCAGAAACATTTGTGAATAATGCAATTTTTCGGCGCTCTGAAGAAGGCAATGGCTGGCGACTGCGACAAATCAGGACATCAGGCTGAATACCAATCGAACGAAGCTCTTTAACAGAATGCTGCGTTGGTTTTGTCTTAATTTCACCTGATGCATGCAAATAAGGGACAAGGGTTAAATGCATAAACAAAGTATGCTCAAAACCAAGCTCCATGCGTAGCTGGCGAATGGCTTCTAAAAAAGGTAAAGATTCAATATCACCAACTGTGCCGCCTATTTCGATGATAGCAATATCAGCGCCACTACCCGCTTTAATGATTCTCAACTTGATTTCATCTGTAATGTGAGGGATCACCTGAACCGTGGCCCCAAGGTAATCGCCCCTGCGCTCTTTTTTGATCACGGAAGCATAAATACTACCAGTGGTTACATTGCTTAGTTTAGATGTAATAGAGTTGATATAACGCTCATAATGCCCTAAATCCAAGTCTGTCTCAGCACCGTCTTCTGTCACAAAAACTTCGCCATGCTGAAACGGGCTCATCGTGCCAGGATCAACATTGATATAGGGATCTAATTTCATCATTTTGACAGTTAAACCGCGCGACTCAAGCACAGCAGCAAGAGAAGCCGCAGCAATGCCTTTACCTAAAGATGAAACTACACCACCTGTGACGAATATATATTGTGTCATGATTGCCTTACAAGATAAAAAATGAACTACAGACGGGATTGAATTTTACACTATTTGGCATGTTTAGGACAACAGTCCAAGCTAATAGGGATAAAAAAGATGACAAACACAGTCAATCACCCAAATTAGAGCGTCGAGAGCTCTTTGTTCAAGGCAAAATGAACTAGCTAAAGCGCTGTACCTATATCTCGTAGAAGTTATTCAACTAAAATGTTACCTTTAGAATTAGGTTTAATCTGTTTTTTATATGTAGTTACACGTTAATTTATGCCTAAAGAGACTATACGAAAAGACCTCTTACGCGAAGCTGTAGAGAAACTTAAAGGGGCCAAAGCAGAGCCTAAAGCGCCCCTGCCTGATAATAAACTTCAAGAGCACAGCCCGCCCCCGCCTCAGGTTGAACATGAGGTAGATTTAGGCTTACAGAGCGCAACCTCAACACCTGATTCTACACCAAAAAAAAATGAATTTGCAGAGTTTCCCCTAAGTGATATCGACTTCATTGATTTTGAAGATGATCCTCTCGAGGCGGAGCATGTGAAGTCTCAGCATGTATCGGAATATGACAATATACCTATCTCAAAAGATCCCGCTCTACGTCAAAGTTTGATGAAAACTCTTGAAGAAACGGTTGCATATCTTGAAAAAATGATAGAAAACACATTAAAAGTTCAAACCCAACCAAACGAAAGACCAAGCGAAAGACCAGCCAAAAGAAACTCTTTAAACATGGCATTAGGCTACAATTCAAGCTTAAGAAATCCACAGATGGTTCAAAAGAAGAAGCTTGAAAATGTTACGAACTTAATCAGTGCTATAAAAAGAATAATCCTTCGTATCAACCAGCCCGAATTGACGACAACGCACTTGATGGATTTCTTAGATGAAGTCTTCGAATCTTATGACATAAACAGAGAAATTTGCAGACAAATTAATTCCAACACAAAATCGGGTTATTTTATTACTTATATTGAAGAAACCATTGAAAAAATTGAGGCATTTATTGAAAAAGCTATTTTAGATCATCAGCAATCTAATCCACAGAGCACGCCTTGAGGCTTAGAATACTTGCAATATCACAAGTCTAAATCGTGCATAAACCTCTATTTTGCGCCCTGAAATAGGATGATAAACACACATAAAAATGTTATCCTTATAACTAATTGATTGCGTAATAAGGGCTATGTATGGCAAATTTCTTCAAAAGATTCAAACGGAAATCTAAAGGTAGAAATGAAGAGCCTGCCCCAGCGCCACCAGCGCCAATGGTTGGAATTTATGTGTCGCGTGACCTATCTGGACAATTTGCAAGGCAACAAGGTCCTGTCACAGCACCCTATAGTCTTCTACCTGTTGTGAATACGAGTAATTATGGGCAATTTATTCCTATTCCTAAACAACAAGGCGTAACTTGGCAGCCTGCAGATGCCACAAGCATGCAGAGAGACCATTATGCACAGCACCCAGGTGTACCAGCTGCTCAAAATCCATATGGTGTTATACCTGCACATGCACCTAAATTTACCGCAGGATACGCTTCTACAGGGAATACCCAACATGAGTATGGAACAGGTCAACTTAACGTCTATGACACACTTGGTGTTGCTGAAACTCCAGCTCACACTGCTGGGACAGGGCAAGATCAGAGCCCATATATGAATCTTGGCTTAATACCTAAACCTGCGCACGAGTCACTAATAGAAAAGGTTGAAGAAGCCTCCTACTATTTTAACCCGCCAGAAATGAGTGATACTAATGCAGAACATTCAAAATATCCTGACGCAGCGCACCAAATAGAGTTTGAGTATAATGGATATAACGGACCACAAGATACCATTAATCAACTTTGCAAACAGCTCGATGATTTGCTGGTTACCCTTAAAGCGGAAAATTCAGAAGAAAAATCTGAATTAATTCAATCTCTCACTGAAGCAAGGATTAAATTAGCAACAAGTGTTAAAGAATATAATAAAAAACATCAAGAAACAAAACTAACGGTACCTGCTCCTCCTAGACCTCCCAGAGCTCAACCACCCGCTCTAGGACTAGACGAACCCACAAGACCTACAAGATCTCCACCACAGGTGCAAGTACCAGAGGATGGTATCCCAGAGATGGTTAGAAGAAGTCACGAACAATACGAGAATGGACAAAGCGAGCAAACAGTGTCTGCTGCATCGGCTGCCGCCACTGAAGATACTTACTCCGACTTGAGACAATTACGTGGTAAGCGCCCAGACTCCAATGAGCCTGCCAAACCACAACGACCACCACCAGATTTAACAAGAGCTGAAAAATTAGAGGCATACCAAGCATGGACTAATGCGTTAATACAACAAGATCCAGACAATCCAACTTTAAAAATTGATGGAGCCATCAATCAATTAAAAATTGATATTGATAGATATGAAAGCGAGGAAAAATCTAAACGAAAAGACTTAGCAGAGCCAATTTTAAATAACATAGCTAATTTAGGAAAAGCTCTCTTTAATGAACTGCTTGATAATCCCACGCTCATCGAGCGCGCAGATTTAAATGAGTTTAGAATATACGCCCAACAGCTAGAAAAAGCTATAAAGCAGGACAAATCACAGACCGTCTCGCCTAAAGTAAAGCAGCTTAATGATATTGGTAGAAGCTTAGAAGCGCTGCATCATGCCATTCAAAGTGGCGATAAAAATCAAGTAAGTGCCGCCGTCACTGAAGCTAAAAATCAAATAATTGAGCATTTAAAGCCAGTACCAGTGTCACAAAAATCATCGCACTCTAGAGAAGAGATCGCTAGACGAGTCGAGGGCCAAGCTAACCAAAGTCGCCTCAGTCAAAAACCTACTTGAATCAAACCCATCATTTGATAGGTCTGACTCAAGCTGCCTCCTATTTGATAACCGATGGCCTAGACAACGCGCTATTATCTTTGGGGGCTGGCATTTGAGCACTGCTACCCGCTTGGCGTGACAACTCATATGAAGCCGTTAAAGAGGGTGCATTCGAATCATCAATCACCTGCTCCTCTGTCTTTGCATCAGCTTTTGCTTTAGCGGTTTGCTCTAAAACAGCCATAACACCGTTAACAACCTCGGCTCTTGCATATAAAATATTATACAGGTAGCTTGTATAACCTGGTGGCACCCCTTTGGAAGACTTCACTTCTCTTTTCTGAGCATCGGCCATAATCTCATCTAAAAAGCCACGATGCTCAGCGGTTTCTCTTAGAATGTTAAGTGAGCGACCTGCAAGTTTTGGAATATTAAAGTGAAGCACAATTTTATCTTTAAGCACTGGATTTGACCAAATAAAATCCAGAATCTTTGGATGAACACAAGCCATGTCAGCCAAATGTGCTCCAGAGAGTTTGTCTAACAGCGGTTGATTGTTTAGTATCTTCATAATTACGGCTGGGCTTTTTCCACCAATAGCTCGTACTTTATTGCCATCTAAAGCTTTCAAGTAACTCGCATCTCCTAAAATTGTATCAAGATGCTGTAACCCAACTTGTTGGCTTAAGCCTGCTAAGGTACAAAGATAAATATCCTTTTTTTCAGCTAATTGCTGATTGCGTAGGATCATGCTTTGCTCAGCCATCGCCAAAGCAATTTCTTGCTCTGCCTTACCTGCCCCTTTTAGTCCTTGCTTGAGTTGCTGTAGCATATTTTCAATATTTAACATGCCAGGAGTTTCATCTAATTGAAACACATACCGAAAAACAGGATTGTTTTGATGAACGGCTTGGTCATACAAGTAATTCACAAATTTGGGGCCTATATTCTCAGCCAGAGCAATAAAGAAATCACCATTCAGGCGCATGAGCTCTCCTTTGACAGCTGGAGGATACTTGGCTGGTGACTTCTGGTGTTTGTCTCTTGCATCTAAGAACTGGCGAACAGATAGATCAAATGTTGTGATGAAAGTTTCATAAAAGAATTTATGTTTACTTGCCAGCTGGGACCAAACGTGTGGCCCACTTTTTTCCATAAGCTCTTTAGACTCTAGTATTTTTCTTGCTGCATGCTCACTATTAAGGCCAAGGCGCTTAAAATCATTGCCTTCTAAACGCGCGGTTAGCTCAGGCCTTTTAAACACTTCCTCGATCACTGCCTCATGGTATTGCGCAAAGAAAGAAAGATCTTCACCTGACAATTTATCTAAAAACCCTTCCGACACGAGCTGGGCAGCAAGCTCTGAATGATTTTGACACAAAACACCAACATTAAGGAAAGTTTTTTCTTCGTTAAGCAAATCTAAACATTTTCGAGCAAATTCACCTTCTGAGATTTCTCCACTATCTTTTTGTGCTTGATAACCCTCTACAAGCTCATTGATGTGTGGATTGGTTGTGATCCTCTCCCAAAGCTCAGGAGTATCTTTGATTTGCTGACTGATGTCATTATCTAAACTACCAAGCTCAGCTAATTGGCGACCACTGAGCTTTGAGCACAGTGCGTCGTCTGTAAAAATATGCATCCTAAGATTAGGATATTGACGAGCACAAGTTAATAAATCTACACCTAAAAGTTTGTCTGCATGATGCTCTAAAATAGAGCGCATCACAGATTCATGTTGTGAGCCTAGTAACGTTAAATCTTGCCCGTCCATTAGCGTGATGAGCGACGCATCTGTCTCAAGGCCCTCAATGTTTAAATTCAATAGTTTTGTAACCAATAAAGGAAAAGCGGCTATGGTACGAAGTAAATCTTTATAACTTAACCCCAAGCTTAAATCAGGATCACGAAATAGCTCTAAGGCTGCTTCTACATCGCTTTGAGCGTTTGCTAGTATGAATGTCTTATCTTTTAATGTTTTTTTCGACTTCGGGGTACCTTTGAGCATAATCCCTCCCTGGATTTTATTCATTTCTGTTATTTAAGCTAAAATATACAGAAATATTTATCATGGCTCATTTTGAATATGAGTCATTTCAACGTACCCGGTTTAAGAGGATTTGCAAAGAGTTAAGTTGAGAACTAGCCATTCTATAAGTGGATCCAATCGAATCTCGCACAATCAAGTAAGAAGTTGGCATTATTTTTTTGGGAGCAGAAAATTTCATGAATAAAGCTATCTATGGATTCCAAACTCAAGATCTTCAGGTTAGCTACAAAACTATTTTGTCTTATAATGAATAAGTAGCCCAAACTCAGCTGGCTTTGCCTCGCGCAGAGTTTCAAGTTGAAATAAACCTGGCACCTCAACTAAGACACCGTTGAGATAAACAAAAGGCCATAGCGCTCTATCCCACGCTGGGATTTCAAACTGCTGCCACCATTTCTTCATTGGCTTAGAAACTTGACTACCTTTTGGTCGCAATGGCCCAGTGCAACGCCTTGGGCAAATCATAATTTCATCGACATTGGCTAGTGAGATCCCTTGCCCTTTTACCTTTTCAAAAAAAAGGGTTTGACCATTTGGTAAGATTATATTTGTTTGATTTAACCAAGACACACTATAAGACTGCGTACTCTCAAAACACTCGTTTTGAAGGATACTCCATTTGTTTTTGTAGCGTCTAAGCTGAACATCAGACCATGCAATCAAAGGTTGGGTATCTTCTTTTGCCTTAAATTGCTCAATGATCATATTCAGACGGCCAGCGGGTGGCATTTTAATACCCGATGCGCCCAACCAAAACCGAATGAGGTTTTTCTGTCTCTCAGGTGATAAATGATTAACTTGGCTTTGATCTAATCGATTCGTCTTATCACAAATAGCTTTTTCAGCATCTATTTTTGCAAGCTCTTCAAGCAAAGATTGAGCTTCCTGAGCAACATGAGCTGCTCGAACAAAAGTTTGCTTAATACCTGGTAGCTTTGATTGTAATTTAGGCAATATGTCATGCCTAATAAAATTTCTATAGAAGTGCGTTTGTATATTAGAGGGATCTTCAACCCAACTTAAAGCATGATCTTTTGCGTAAGCCACAATGTCCTGACGTGATACTGAAAGAAAAGGCCTATGTAATGTTGACTCAACCAGCGGTTTGGTCACCCCCATGCCTGACAGCCCTTTTGGGCCGGAGCCACGCATCAATTGCAATAAGACAGTTTCAGCTTGATCATCATGAGTATGCCCTGTCAATAAAATATCTTGCGGTGTTAAATGAGCGCTAAGTAGCTTATACCGCTCATCACGCGCAAAAGCTTCAATGCTCTGCCCAGACTGAGGCTTATTCTTAACAACCAAGGAGTCGCATGCCATAGCCATAGATTGACATGTTTGAGCGCAATGCTCAGCCCAAGAAGCTGCTTGTTCGCTAAGCTGGTGATTGATATGAGCGGCACGAAGTTGAATTGTGGAATGAATCGTATTTAAATAAGCTTGCGCCGCATGTAACAAGACATGACTATCAACACCGCCGCTATAAGCAATAACCCAAGAAGCGCTGTCTTTAGCATATTGCTGATGCCAGTTTGAAAGCGCTTCTAAGATATGATTTTTAAGCTTCAACACGACCAATTTTCATCAGTCTTTGATATCTTTGCTCTAGTAACTCATCTGTCGGTAAAGACATGAGCGCCATTAATTGATCAAGAATACTTTCTTTCAAAGTCTGGACCATCATGGGAACATCACGATGAGCACCACCTAATGGCTCAGGTACAACAATATCAATCAATGCTTGATTATGAAGTTTGTCTGCTGTGATACCCATTAGCTCAGCAGCCTCTTCCTTCTTGTCTGCACTCTTAAACAAAATAGAAGCGCATCCTTCAGGGGAAATCGTTGCATAATAGCTATATTGTAACATCAGTGTTCGATCACCAACGCCAATCCCTAACGCACCGCCAGAGCAACCTTCACCAATGATAACTGAAATAATTGGTGTTTTAAGTTGGGTCATCACAAACAAGTTGCGAGCAATCGCCTCACTTTGGCCCCTAGCTTCTGCATCCACACCTGGATAAGCACCCTGGGTGTCAATGAAAGTAATCACCGGCATCTTAAATTTTTCTGCAAGCTCTAAAAGCCTTTTTGCACGCCTATAGCCTTCTGGATGCATCATCCCAAAGTTGCGTCGGATCTTTTCTTTAGTATCCCTGCCCTTTTGCTGACCAATAACCATCACTGGAATATCGTCAATCCGACCCATACCACCAATAATGGCTTGATCATTGCCAAAATTCCTATCACCATGTAGCTCATGATAATCAGAAATGAAGCCATCAATATAATCTTGGCTGTTTGGTCTTTTAGGGTGACGCGCTAATTGGGCTACCTGCCAGGCGCTTAAGTTCTTGAAAACAGAGCGAGTCAGATCCTGGCTCTTATCTTGAAGCCTAGAGATCTCATCCGTTATATTTATCTCGCTATCGGTACCCACAAGGCGTAACTCTTCTATTTTTACTTCAAGCTCAGCAATAGGCTGCTCAAAGTCTAAGTAATTAGGATTCATAGTCACTCAACACACTTCTAACGTTTGAATTTCAGACGTAAATATATCACGTCTGAAGGCTTTTGAGATCCTCAAACAATTGTTTAAGTTGCCCAACAAATATATTTTCAAAAAAAACACCCCAAATACTTGTATTTACATCGTAATATTAGCTATTGTGTCACTGTTATTTAAAAAAATATTGTAATCGGGCTTAACGTTAGTTAGTAAGATTGCACACTGTTAAATTTGAGAACTATCACTCATTCTGGGAGTTAAATACAATGAAACGGACGTCCAAAACACTTGGTCTAACATTAGCTGCAGCTGCAGCCGCCCTATTTGCATCTGGTTGCTCTACACTATGTGGTGGTGGCGATGATGCTCCTGTTAAATGCTCTGGCGTTAACGCATGTAAAGGCTCATCTTCTTGCCAAACACCTGCCAGCTCTTGCAAAGGTCAAAACTCTTGCAAAGGAAACGGATGGGTTCACATGTCTAAAGACGAATGCCTACGTAGAGGCGGCGAAGTCGTATACTAGACTTCTGCTTTTGATGTTAAGTGCCCTAGAGCAATCTAGGGCATGCTAAATTAAGAAGTAACTGGCATGTCAAAGCATTCAAGCAAACCTCATCCTTTCTTAGGCTTTGGCCTAGGGCTACGTAAAGAGCACTACTACGACTTTATAGAGACATCTCCCGATGTTGACTGGCTTGAGATCATCACTGAAAATTATCTTATCCCTGGCGGCAAGCCATTATATTTTTTAGACAAGATTAGCGAAAAATATCCTATTGTGATGCATGGTGTTTCTATGTCACTAGGTTCAATTGACTCACTTAATCTTGAATATCTAAAACAAGTCAAAGATTTAGCATCAAGAGTTGATGCGAAATGGGTATCTGATCATTTGTGTTGGACTGGTGTACATGGTCTCAATATGCATGATTTACTGCCCTTACCGTATACAGATGAAGCGATTAAGCATGTCGCGAATAAGATAAAACAAGCCCAAGATATTTTAGAGAGACCACTTCTTATTGAGAATGTTTCTAGCTACGTAAGCTATAAAGAATCTGTCATGTCTGAGGCTCAATTTTATAAAGAAGTAGTCATAGAGGCCGATGCTCTCATGTTGCTGGATATTAACAATATTTACGTCAGTAGTTTTAATCACGAATTTGACGCACTTGGTTATTTAAACGATATCCCAAAAGATAGAGTGCAACAATTTCACCTAGCTGGTCACACCAATAATGGTGATCATATTATTGATACGCATGATCACGATGTCATTGATGAAGTGTGGCAATTGTACCATCAAGCTTTAGAGCGATTTGGACCAATCTCAACGATGATAGAGCGTGATGATCACATTCCTCCATTAAAAGAATTGCTCAAAGAGTTAGAGCAAGCGAAACAAATTGCTTACGATCTTTTCCCACCAGAGGCCTTAATCAAACATGAGCAAGCTTGCGCAATTACAAGGTGACTTTCAGGCTTACCTAAGAGAACATCAAAATAAGACTATGTCGTCAAAGATCGTTGATGGCGAGCCTATGACTGCCGATCGCAAACTCAATGTTTATCATGAAGCTTATAGAATTAGGCTGCTTGAGGTATTACGTATCGACTTCCCTAAGCTTGAGATAATCCTTGGTGAGCAAGCCTTTACTGAAGTTGGCTTAAGCTATATTGATCAATACCCGTCAACTCATTTCTCGGTTCGCTACTTTGGTCAATCTTTTGAAAAATTCTTAAGTGGGCACAAACCATATAGCGATTACCCTTTCATGATAGAAATGGTTAATTTCGAAACGGCTCTCATGGAGTCTTTAGACGCAGCTGATGATGCTATTTTAACACTTCAAGATTTGAGCCAAATAGCCCCGGAGATGTGGCCTTCCTTGAGTTTTAGTTTTCATCCATCGGTACACACCAGAGTATATAAATGGGACACCCCTCTTCTTTGGAAAGATATTGAGCAAGATAACCCACCAAGACAACCAACCGAACTCAAAGAAAAAGAATCTTGGGTTATGTGGCGACAAGACATTCGCAGTAAGTATGAATCTATGAGCCCTGTTCAAAAAATACTTTATCCTCTGATTGCTCAAAATGACTGTTTCGCACAAATGGCTGAAACATTGAGTCAACATTTTGATGAATCAGAAGTGCCTCTCTTACTTGTGCAGAATCTACAATATTGGATCGAGCATGGCCTCATATCTAAAGTTAAGGTTTTGCCAAACTAGAGATACATATCCAACTAAACATGAGGAGATATGTCTAAAGGATACTTGATAATCATAATCACACTGTGTCATCGTAATGGGTAATCTGTATGTAAGGAGTTCTTCACCCAAGTGTCATTCCAAGAATAATAATAAAAATCATTGATCACATCTCATGAAAAGGAGTTCGTATGACGCAAACTGAAAATCAACCTTTCAGCAAATGGCGCTCAATCTTCTGGCCTATTTACAACTATGAGCTAAAAAAACTTGTTCCAATGCTCATTATTGCTTTTTGTATCGCCTTCATTTATACCGTCTTAAGAGACACCAAAGACACCATTGTTGTGAGTGCTATTGACGAATTAGCTTTACCGTTCTTAAAGCTTTTTGGTACGCTGCCTGCAGCAGTCTTATTTATGTTACTGTATTCAAAATTGAGCAACTCTTTAAATAAAGAGACTCTATTCTATGTCATCATCTTGCCCTTCTTAGTCTTCTTTGCTCTGTTTGCCTGGGTTTTATATCCAAACCGTGAATTGCTGCACCCAACGGAAACCGCGAAGTGGCTATTATCGATATCTCCCGAAGGGTTTTATAGTGCCATTAAATGCGTAGAAAATTGGACTTTGTCACTTTTCTATATTTTCTCCGAGCTTTGGGGTAGTGCTGTTTTATCACTTCTTTTCTGGGGCTTTGCCAATGAGATTGTTAGAACTCACGAAGCGAAGCGTTTCTACACGCTTTTCACTATGGGATTCAACTTAGCTCTCATATTCTCAGGGCCTTTAATCTGGTATTGC
Organism: uncultured Francisellaceae bacterium; assembly: GCA_964351745.1. Classification (GTDB taxonomy): domain Bacteria; phylum Pseudomonadota; class Gammaproteobacteria; order Berkiellales; family Berkiellaceae; genus CAYNJF01. The sequence goes on along the minus strand of CAYGPI010000005.1, from coordinate 37,982 downwards.
TCTATGTACGGAAAAAGCAAAGCTGGCATCGGTGTTGATACTTGGCAAATATCATTAAATTACCTCATGGCTTTGGTCATCATTGCAGGTACAGGCATCGTTGCTTGCTACTGGTGGATGAATAGAAACGTACTAACAGACAAACGATTCTATGATCCAGAAAATGATGTGAAAAAGGTTAAAAAAGCGAAAGCCAAAATGGGCGTGTGGGAAGGACTTGTTTATCTCTCTAAATCCAAATACCTACTTTGTCTTGCTCTGTTAGTCATTGGCTACGGGATGAGCATCAATCTCGTTGAAGTCGTTTGGAAAGGTCAACTCAAATTAGCTTATCCTAACCAGAATGATTACAGTGCTTTTATGGGCATGTTCTCGATGAGCACAGGGATCTTCACTATCGCCATGACCTTCTTAGGCGGCTATATTATTCGTAATCGTAGCTGGGGCCAAGCGGCAAGCTTGACACCAATGGCTCTACTTATCACGGGTGTTGGCTTTTTTACATTTATTGTCTTTAAAGATTACATGATTGGTTACATTGCATTCATAGGAACAACGCCTCTGATGTTAGCAGTGATTATTGGTATGGTTCAAAACATTGCCAGTAAATCAACCAAATACTCTCTCTTTGATCCAACTAAAGAGATGGCTTACATACCTCTAGACGATGAATCTAAAGTCAAAGGTAAGGCTGCTATTGATGTGGTGGGGGCAAGAGCTGGAAAATCTGGTGGCGCCTTAATCTGGAACTTCTTGGCCATAACGCTTGTTAGTGTCTTTGGTAAGGACTTAGGTAAAGCGATAGCCACACCTATCGTTGCAGTTATCATGATTGGGATTATTGTTGCCTGGATTGCCGCAGTTCGATCGTTAAGCAAGCAATATGCGACTTTAACCGGTGAGCCTGAGCCAGAGAATCAAAAAAGCTCTACGGCACAAGATACTGTTAAAGTTTAAAAAGTCTGGTTTTAAATAACGACTGAGGAAAGGAGCCATATGGCTCCTTTCCTTTTTGAGATTAAAAGGAAGAGATTAAAAGGACACCCAAAAATCGAATCCACTCAGCACATGAGTCGCCTACCAGAGCTTAAACATAACAAGTTGCCCAACTTGCTTCGCTTATAATTATAAAGGTGAATTATGCACGAGTTGATATAAAATAATTTTTTATATATCAACAGGCCATAAAACCTAATAATTTAACCAAGTCATAAAATGGAGCTAATACCAAGTCATGACCAATCTTCTATTCGTATGCGCGCGCAATAAGCTTCGCAGCCCTACAGCTGAGCAAATGTTTGTTAAATCATCTCGTTATAACGCCATGAGCGCAGGTGTTAATCCTGATGCCGTTCATAGGGTAGACTTAGATACGATTGAATGGGCGGATATCATCTTCGTCATGGAGCCTAAACACCTTCAAAAAATGAATATAATGTTCTCTGCCTTCATGAAAGATAAACGCATAATGATCCTTAACATTCCTGACGATTACGAATATATGGATGAAGATCTCATCAAGATACTTGAAGTAAAGCTAAGCCAATATTTAGATCTAACAACCGAGTAATACCCCATTTTGATAGGAGCACTTTAACAATGATTTAAAGTTCTGGAAGTGAATATAACTTTCACTAAAATAGAATGAGACATCCATGACACAGAATAGAAATCGATCCTTCAAATAATTTTGATTTAGAATCGCACACTCTTTATACAACCCCTGTTATAATACTGGTCGCAAAGCTCATAGAAAGGCTTCAACCAATTCATCGGAGATTCATATGAAAAAAAAGTGGTTCGTATCCATCGCTATTATCGTGGTAATAGCTACTTCATATTATTATCTTAGCAAACCGACCAATAATGCGGCAGCTATGGAGCGTCCCCCCGCTACTGTTGACATCTTAAAAGTTGAAAAGAAGCCAGTTCAATTTTATAACGAGCTACCAGGCAGGCTCTCTTCTTTTCAAGAGGCAGAAATACGACCACAAGTGACTGGTATTATTATGGAGCGCCTGTTTGTAGAAGGCAGTCAGGTTAAAGAAGGCGATAAATTATATCAGATAGATCCTGCTCTTTATGATGCCGAACACACCAGCAGTAAAGCTAACTTGCTTAAAGCTCAATCTAGCTACAACACTATTGAGACAAAAGTTAAACGCTTCAAAGAGCTTCTAAAAAATAAATCGGTTAGTGAGCAAGACTACGAAGATACAATGCTAGAGCTAGAGCGTGCCAAGGCAGAAATTGCCATTGCCCAGGCTTTAGTTAAAAAGGCAAAAATTAATTTAGATTATACGAATGTTTTCGCTCCTATCAGTGGTCAAATTGGCGTCTCAACGGTGACTAAAGGCGCATTAGTTACAGCTAATCAAGCCACCACTTTGACAACCATTACTCGCCTTGATCCTATCTATCTTGATATGACTGAATCCAGTGAAAAATTGATGGCCCTTCGAGATAAGATATCTTCTAATACGCCAGCACAAGTTACACTATTTTTAAGCAAGCAAGATTCACAATATAAGAAGCAAGGCAAACTACAATTTACAGATGTCAATGTTGATAAAACGACTGATTCAATTTCATTACGAGCCATTTTCCCTAACCCTGACGGGGATCTTCTACCTGGTTTATTTGTCCGCGCCAAAATACATTTAGCAATTACAGACTCTATATTAGTGCCCCAACAAGCAGTGATTAGAGGGCAACATGGCCAAACTAGCGTTTGGAGACTTAAGCAAGACAACACGGTTGAACCCATTGAAGTTGTCGTCGGACATGCTCATGAAAATCAATGGGAGATCGTAAATGGGCTAACCCCTGGTGACAGAATATTGCTTAATGGATTCCAGAAGATTTACCCAGGCGCAAAAGTCAACCCAACTCACTCAGAGCAAACATCTGACGAGAAATAGCTCTAAAGGAAAATGTCATGTCTAGCTTTTTTATTGATCGTCCTGTTTTTGCATGGGTCATAGCCTTAGCCATCATGCTTTCAGGCATCTTATCTATTCGAGGGTTGCCTATCGAGCAATACCCTAGTATTGCACCACCATCTGTGTCTATTCAGGCCTTTTACCCTGGCGCAGACGCCAAAACAGTAGAAAACAGTGTGACGCAAGTCCTAGAGCAAAAACTGACAGGGATTGACCATTTAAGGTATTTTAGCTCAAGCACCTCTGATGGCAGTATGACTATTACGATGACTTTTGAGCCTGGTGCAGATGCTGATATTGCCCAAGTCCAAACACAAAACAAGTTGCAATCAGCTTTATCTCAGCTACCTCTTGAAGTCCAAGGACAAGGTATCGCTGTCACGAAATCTAACAGCAGCTTTTTACTCGTTGCTGGCTTTTACTCTGATGATGATTCTGTCAGCGCATCGGAGTTGGGCGATATTTTAACAAGCCATGTCCAAGATCCTATTGCGAGAATCAATGGTGTAGGTAACGTCACTATTTTTGGTGATAGTCATGCCATGCGTATCTGGCTAGATCCTCAAAAGCTGGTCAAATATCAATTAAACGCAACCGATGTTAGCCGAGCCATTGCCATTCAAAACATTGACATTTCTGCCGGTCAGCTAGGTGGGCTCCCTGCACTTGAAGGGCAAGAGCTTAATGCTACCGTGCGAGCACAATCACGGTTACAGACGACTGAAGATTTTGAAAACATTATTTTGCGCGTCCAATCAGATGGATCACAAGTTCGTTTAAGAGATGTTGCTCGAGTAGAAATTGGTTCAGAATCTTACAATAGAATTATACGTTATAAACGAAAGGCGGCTTCAGGCCTAGCCGTCAGCTTAGCTACCGGCGCCAATGCTTTGGATACAGCAGCTCTTGTTAAAAGTAAGATTGATGAGCTGAAACCATTGCTACCTCAAGGAGTCGAAGTTGTCTATCCATATGACACGACACCTTTTATTCAGCTCTCCATTAAAAATGTGGTTAAAACCCTTGCTGAAGCTGTCTTTCTAGTGTTCTTAGTCATGCTTTTGTTTCTACAAAATTTCCGGGCAACGCTTATCCCCACGATTGCGGTACCAGTTATTCTGCTTGGTACGTTTACCGTCTTATACCTTTTTGGCTTTACCATCAATGTTCTAACTATGTTTGCCATGGTCTTAGCCATTGGCCTACTTGTCGATGATGCCATTGTGGTTGTAGAGAATGTTGAGCGCATCATGGCTGAGGAGAATTTACCCCCCAAAGAAGCAACCAAAAAATCAATGACTCAAATTACTGGGGCTTTAATCGGTATTGCTATTGTCCTATCAGCTGTATTTATACCTATGGCATTTTTTAGTGGCTCTGTCGGAGGCATCTATAAGCAATTCTCTATTACAATTGTTTCTGCGATGATTCTTTCTGTCATTGTTGCTCTAATATTTTCACCATCTTTATGTGCAACCTTACTTGTTCCAAATCACGAAGGGAGTGAAAAATCTGAGAATATATTTTTAAGATACTTTAACCAATACTTTAATAAGAGTCGTGACGCTTTTACAACGGGCTCTAGCTATATGCTCCATAGAGCCAAACGATTCTTCTTAATATATGCACTACTTATAGCTGGTCTTGGTGTCTTATTTATGGGCCTTCCAAAGTCCTTTCTACCTGATGAAGACCAAGGCATCATGTTCCTTATGGTGAACACGCCGCCAGGATCTACCGCTGAGCGCACTCTGGAAAGTGTCAAAGAAATTGAAGATCATATCCTCAAGAACGAAAGTGACAATGTAGAGCACCTTTTTACTGTGACAGGATTTAGTTTTGCCGGCATAGCACAAAATGCAGCCATTGGCTTTATGGGACTAAAAGACTGGGATGTTCGTACAGATGCTAGTCAAAGTGTTTTTGCTATTGCTGGCAGAACCATGGGAGCACTCTCGCAACTTAAAGATGCCTTTGCCTTTGCCTTCTTTCCACCTCCCATCCTTGAAATTGGTAATGCTTCTGGATTTGACTTCCAATTAGTAGATCGAGTTGGCCTAGGGCACGAAAAACTCATGAATGCAAGAAACCAACTTCTGCAGTTGGCAGGTCAAAATCCAAAACTAGTTGGTGTTAGACCAAATGGCTTAGATGATGTGCCGCAATTCAAAATCGATATTGACAGTGAAAAAGCTGCCGCCATCGGTGTTTCATTAGACGAAATCAATAAAATCTTACAAATTGCTTGGGGCTCACAATACATTAATGACTTTGTTGATCAAGGTAGAATTAAAAAGGTTTATATCCAAGCTGATGCGAAGTTTAGAATGCAACCTGATGATTTCTACGAACTATATGTCAGAAATTCAAATCAAAAAATGGTTCCTTTTAGTGCATTTTCAACGGGCACATGGACCTATGGCTCTCCTAAATTAGAGCGATTCAATGGCTATTCATCAGTCAATATTCAAGGTGCACCCGCACCCGGTATTAGTACTGGTGAGGCCATGGATGAGATGCAAGCTATTGTTGACAAACTACCTGATGGGCTACAAATTGAATGGTCAGGTCTTTCTTATGAGGAGCGACTCAGTAGCGCACAAGCACCTTTAATGTATGCGCTATCAGTCATTGTTATCTTTCTTTGCCTGGCGGCACTCTATGAAAGCTGGTCTATCCCCTTTGCAGTCATCTTAATTACTCCGCTTGGAATCATCGGCGCGGTACTCACCACAAGGTTTGCTGGACTCAGTAATGATGTCTATTTCCAAGTGGCGATGTTAACCACCATCGGATTATCTGCAAAAAATGCGATATTAATTGTGGAATTTGCTAGAGAGCAATATAAAGCCGGCCATGATTTGGTTGAGGCGACCCTCATTGCAGCAAAACTTCGATACAGACCTATTGTCATGACTTCTATGGCCTTTATTCTAGGTGTCACTCCATTAGCCTTGGCCACGGGTGCTGGCTCAGGAAGTCAAAATGCCATCGGGATTGGTGTGATTGGCGGTATGTGTGCGGCGACAACGATTGTTATCCTGTTCGTGCCTATGTTTTTTATCGCCATACAAAAATTGGCGACATTAAGACCCCATTCACCAACAAATCATGATGACAAGTAAGGTGAACAATGTCCTTTACTCATTTAGACGCTGCCCTTATGCCATTCGCGCCCGATTGGCATTGGCAGCTTGTCAAATCAAGTGCGAACTAAGAGAAATTAAGCTCAGCGCCAAACCTGCGCAATTGCTTAAACTCTCACCAAAGGGGACTGTTCCAGTGCTTTACATTCAAGATGCCAATAAAGTCTTAGATGAAAGCTTGGACATTATGCTCTGGGCTTTAAAACAAAACCCCTCTCAAAATTGGCTTCCTAAAGAAAGAATCAAACAAGATGAGATATGGGCGCTCATTGAAAGAAACGACTATCAATTTAAACCATGGTTAGACAAATACAAATATCCAGATCGCTTTCCAGAACAAAGTGCTGACTATTATTTTGAGCAAGCAAGCATCCATCTAAAGCCACTTCAATTATTACTCCAATCAGCAAACTGCTTAGGTGGCAAACAATACAATTTAACAGACATGGCCATTTTACCTTTTGTTCGCCAATTTGCAGCGGTTGATCGGCAAAAATTTGATCAAAACTTTCCTATACTCACCCATTGGCTTGATGGTTTCTTAGCTTCTGATTTATTCAAAACTGTTATGGTAAAATACGCCTGCTGGCAAGACAGTCAACAAAAAGTTTATTTCCCCTCTTAAATATTATTATTCCAATATTTAGATGTTCTCATCCATCTATCTTTAAATAGCTCTACTTCGTCACTTGTGTCTTGTCAAGAGAATCCTGCTCTTATAGGCTACCTCAAAATCAATGAATGCTAGAGAAATTTAATGCTAAATGAAAAGCTTACTACAGCTCAAAATTCAGTTGTGCCTTTTACTAATCGTGAGATCCAAGAACTCAAGTTGCTCCTAGAAGAAAAGAACCTAAGAGAGGCGGATAAACGCAGCATTCTCACCAAGATACTTAATTTTGAAGTAAAGATTAAGGCTAAATATCTATTAGCGCTCGCTGGTCTTGGATTAGTGGCTTCTAAGATAATCTATGATCTTCTTACTGTCGAGGAAGCCATAACAACAGAGCCTGAAAGCAGTTGGTTTTCTTTTGCTCAGGAATATCTTTTTTCGTATGTATCTGGCACTGCACTTGGCATTTACTCCGCCAGTAATCGTCGCTGGAATAATTCGGTCCTTGATCAAATGAATCATGCTAGCACAAAATTAAAACATAAAATTCTTAACACAAATTTGGGACGCAACCTTGCTGATAAAGCAACCGATGTTCCTATTCTTTCTATGCTAGTACCCACAGTGTCTGACGACTCTGATTTCACCATAACCGTTGCAGATCTGAGCACTCAAATACAAGCTTTAAAGAGCAAAGATGATCCAGTTTCAGTCTCGCCTGATGGTATCTTCATCTCAAGCAGAACTCTGACTCATGCCTGTTTATCTATGAGATCTCCAGATCAACTTCTGTTAGAGAAAACTTCTAGCAACGTCAGGCAACATCGAACAGCTTAAATTAAAAGCTCTTTATACCCAGACTTAAAATCAGGAAACTGAAATTTGTAACCTGTCTTTAAAAGTCTTGCATTACTTATTTTTTTCGAAGCTCGCTTTGACGGCTCACTAGAATGCTGAAGCGTAACGCCCCGATTTTGGGCTAACCAACCAATCAAATCATTGTATAGCGTAGGGCACGAGTCTACACCAATATATAGTGGCTCAATAGTCTCTATATTCATCAAGTGAATAAGCATGCCAACAACATCAGCTTGATGGATCCGATTTGTATAAACGTCATTGACAACATAACTTACTGCTTTGCTCTTAACTTGACTAAGCAAATGGCATCGAGCCGGCCCATAGATCCCCCCTAGCCTTACAATGGTTGAATTGAATAATGACCCATTAACTAGCTGCTCTGCCTCAATTAATATTGTTGCAAATGGATCTTCTTTTTCTAAAGGCGTTTCTTCATCAACCCAGTTATCCCCTAGTGATTGACATACTCTCGTGCTTGAAATATAAAAAAATCGTTTGATTGCACATCCCCCTTCAACTAAACAATCTATGATTTTTTTAACGCCCTGGGGATACGCCTGCTTATACGATTCTATATCGCGCCGATCTGCGCTAATCATATAAAAAACATAATCTATTTGTTTAGGTAATTCTTCTGGATGCAAATCAAAGATATCTTTTTGAATAAAATGACCACTGGTATTTCTTGGCGTTCTGGAAAGCCCATAGACCTGATGACCTTGCTTAACTAACTGAGCTTCTAGAGCCTTCCCAATATAGCCAAGTCCAACAATTAAAATTGCAGCCATGTAACTTTGCTCTCTGAAAAAAGACCTATTTTAACACAGGTTTTTCAAACAATACTTAAAAGCCAACTAACAGATTGCTTTGCACGATCAAGAGTCTTCGCACGGGGTTTGACTTCTTAATACAGTGGTATATTATAAGCTGAAAAACTTAGTATTAATTTAGAGAAATAACAATGATAAGATATCTGTTTATACTTGCTGTTACAGCAACATCCATCTCAGCCCATGCTTTCAATATCGATGACTATATCGAAAGAAACGTTGAGAAACTGCCTGCTCAGTGGTGGGCCAATATTACTGCTGGTCGAGCGGTTAAAGATCAATCTGTTACAAATAGATCAACAAATAGTAGCGGGCTTCTAAGTTTTAATGGCGCATTAAATCCTTCTGTCTATGGGACTGCATATAGTCATCATGTTAGCTCCAATGAAGGGTATGAACTTGAAGATCGAGGTATCATGCTTGGCTACCGAAAATCATTTGAAAAAAGCTATTTTGGTCTTTCTACAGGCTTAGCTGCATCACATTACCAAGTTAATCTTGGCTCTTATTATGGAGCCACCCTTTTTGAAACAAAGGCAAGACTTGCTGTACCCGTTCAACTCCAAGCCTTTTGGACTCCATTCAAGCATGTTGGCTTTGGAGTAACTTCTCACGTGACTTTATGTAAAGAAATATATGGCTCAGTTCAACTTGGCTTTCAAGTCTATACATAACTTAAGCCAATGATTGTCTCCAGATAGCTCTACTATCTGGAGAACTTAACCCTCTCATGAAACCTCAACTTCTTTTTAGCAAGGTATCATGAATAGATCGATAGTGGCTTGCAGCCTCTATGAGAGATTCTGCGGTAAGACCTTTGACACCATACACATGAGTGACAACACCATATGCATGTTTAACTTTGTCTAACAGCAAGTCAAAATCACCATCCCCAGAAGCCAAGACAATTGCATCTACACGAGATGCTATTTCTAAGACATCTATGGTGATTCCGACATCCCAATCACCTTTCGCAGAGCCATCTTGCCTTTGTATATAAGGCTTAAGTTTTACTTCGAACCCAATATCCCTTAAGGCTTGTTGAAACTGCTGTTGCTTCTTATCTTGCCTATCAATGGCATATGCATAGGCCGTGACAATTGTGCCACTGCTTTCTATCTCTTTCCAAAAAGCTCTATAATCGAATTGACATGAAAAAGCGTCTCTTACTGTATAATAGATGTTCTGAACATCCACAAAAATAGCGATTTTATTCAAAGAAACCTCTCTATATCAAAATGATGACCAGTCAAACTAGGCACGCTCAACCATACTCGATACATCACAACGCCACTGCTCCATAAAACCCTGAATAAACTGTATTAAATCTTGATGGTACCGTTCGCCAATGCGAACAGCACTTGGGGTATGCAGCTTATCTTTAAGCAGTAGCAATTTCTCATGAAAATGGTTAATCGTTGTGCCTTGATGACTTTTATAAGAGGAAAAATCCTTATGCATCACCACCTTGATACTTGGATCAAAAATGGGCTGTCCTTTATATCCCCCATAGGCTAAAGCCCTAGCAATACCTATAGGTCCCATAGCATCTAACCTATCGGCATCTTGGACAATTCTACCCTCTAAGGATGACATGGCATTTGAAACATGAGCACCTTTAAATGAAATAGTTTGAATGATCTCACACACATGGTTAATCACCTCTGCTGAGCACTCAAGGTTTGCCAAAAAACGTTGTGCTAGCTTCGCACCATTGTCTTCATTGTCGCCAAATTTCCAATCATCAATATCATGCAATAAAGAAGCCAGCTCGATAACAAGTGGGTCACCACCTTCATCCGCTGAAATGATTTTTGCAACCTTAGCAACACGAAAAGTGTGATACCAGTCATGGCCAGTTGGATCAACAGGCATTTTTTCTTTAACAAAATTCTTTGTAGATTCAATCACTGAGAGGGACATACTTAACTCCAAGCCTGATAACTAAAACTATTGTACTTAGCTTTATGGATCAGAGAAAGAAAAAGTAGGGACAAAATTTGACTTTTTATCATTAGAGGTCGATTATGCGCATTCATTTCAAAGGAGAAAAAAATGAAGTTACTAAACTCAAATGAAATCGAATCAATCTCTGGCGCTTGGTCTTTACAAGACGGACTCTATGATTTAGATCTACACACAATAGCAGGTGCTATGGTTAGTGGAAAGCTAGCTATGGACCACTTCGGAGCACCTTGGAATGCACCAGTAGTTCTTGCTTCTGCCTACCTTGGCTACTTTGCCGTATCAGTCATTGACGGCTGGGACTTCCACAATATTGCTACTGGCGTTAGTGCGTTGAACCCTTAATAATAAAACATGATAGAGGTCTAACTACGATCTCTATCACTTTAAGCTAACTCCGCAAAAGTTTCAATCTAATCCCTGCTTGACAACTTCAAAATCTTTCATAAATTTAGCTAGTCACGAAAGCCTCGTGCTTCTTCTTCTTTTACTCTGAAAAAACTAGTGTTTTCTTCACTTATATGAGGTAAGTTAGAATTTTAGTGCAAAATAAAATCTAAGTAACAAGTCAGTCTATTGAAGATTCCGACCATTTTAAGGACATCACATGGGATATGATCTAAAGCAACTGCAGCACACAGCAAGACATGTTATCAATCATTGTATAGACGACACTGGAAGAAAACTTAGCACAGCAACAGCCAGAAGAATCCACCAAGAACTGGTTGAAAGTCTCATCGTACTTGGACGAAAGCATAAAACACAAATGCTAATTTCCCCATATAATCGCCAACTTGTAGATTTTTTTACAGAGCTGGATTCATGTCAAATTACTTTCCCAGAAAATACAACCTATATTGTTCATAGTACAGGGATCAGCTACGTAAAGCGTGCCAACCCAAGCCTAGATATTTTTGATCAAATTGATCTTATTGCAGCTCGCATTTCTTCGCAATGTCAAAAATATGAAGATTCACCCCTTACGACCGAAGAGCAACAATGGGTATTAAAAGCGTTTACGAAAGCATTGGGGACTTTAAATTATTACCAAGAATCACTTGGCGCCATTGATCCTGAAAACGAATCTCTAAGGTGTTTATTTGATGCTTTAGCTGATAGGGACATCACTTTTCCAAGTAACACTAGTTATTCGATTAGTAAAAAAGGAAAGTGCCTAGAGAAAACTGACGGTGGAGATACTGTTTTATACCAACCTGAAACCGAAAAAAGTTGTATATATCATTTTAGAGATCATCGAAACAAGAGTTCAAAACGACCATTGATTTTTACTGACTACAAAAGCTTTGCCGATCTAGAAACTGAAACCTTGGACGATTCGTCACCATTGCAATCAAGAGCAAGGATGGCCTAATAAAAGGACACCCTCTTTTCAAATCTAGTAAACTTTGAGTTAAGTTGGTCGACTTGACACCCTGTTCTTGAGCCCGTTTTTAGCCATGGTGAAGCGGGCTTTAATCTTTTCAAGTAATTTATTCTGAGACGTTGGCTTAGCATCTTTAGAGCTGTAGTTATGGAACGATAATGAGGTAATATCGATGCCTTGTTTCATCGCCCTCTCTATGACCTTTTCTGCTTCCTTCTCATCGTTACAAGTTAGTTCGAACTCTAGGAAAGCATTTGGGTGGCACTTATCATGTGCTGTTTTATAACAAGAGAAAGTCATAAGCATCACATCAAAGGCATCATTAGTATCAGCGTTAGCGACAACATGAAGACCATCAACTTCAAACTGGACTTGGATAGATTTGCTGTCACCGCATTGAATTGCAAATTGCTCTGTATCTTTATCCAAATCTTGACTTAGAGACCAAGCCGCAAATTGCTCTTGAGCCAGCTTTATCTTAAGGTCGCAAAAGAACGCTAGTTTAAGCTTCTTATCATTGACGCTTTTCTCGTCTTCAGTGCTTGTTGCCCTTAGTTGCACCGCACGCAAACTTTGCTCAGCTGATGAAATACCCATTTACCATTCCCCATCTCATACAATTTATTAAGGTTAGAACATATTGACCAAAGATGGCTCTGTCATAGAAACATTGCCTCTAAGTGCCTGTCCCTATGACTTTAAAGGACGACATAAAGTTCAACAGAAATAACACAATATGTGACGGCAAAGGTATATGCCCGGTTTTAAGCAAAGCAGAAATGCCCTGTGAATATAAGCAGTTAGATCTATATGTTAAGGAAGATCTATCTCGAGAATGTGGACATACAACCAGCGAACATTTCAACTTTACCAATAGGTGTATTTAACCGGTTAAGACTTATTGAACACCGGACTAGGTAAAAGCACCCATGGCAACTAAAGTTATCAATCATCAGTTGCCCTGTCAGCAAGCTTAAATCACTAAGCTAATCATGCCTTAGGTCTCAACCTTAACTTGGAAGACGCAGTAATTATCTATTTAAAAACCTGAAATAACTGATTCTTAAATTGAATCTCGTCGCTATACTCACGAGATACCTTCAAAACTTCTTTTAATTGATATCGGCTCAATCATCAAAATCTCAAAAATTTTTTAAAAAGAGGATTATAGGGCAGCACCTACTGTAATCAATAAAAAAATGTTTCCACCTTAAGTTTTAGTAGAACTACCCAAGAAACTCTAAATATTATAAAAACTAGAACACCAAAAATCGATCGGCTTATTTCTTATCGGTAAGTTTAGCTTTTGATAACTTTAAATTTATCAATCAATTGCTCCCATGCTAAGCCTAAAGTAACTGCTCTTAGTAGCATAAAGACAAAAAAAGCTAGCCATAGTCCGTGATTCCCCATAAGAGGAAGAATGATCGTCGCAAGACCAATATATAGTGCTAAAGAGACGACCATCCCATTACGCATAGGCTTAGTCACTGTCGCCCCTGTGAAGATACCATCCAGGTGAAAACTCCAAACAGAAACAAGCGGCAGTAATATAGCCCACAGTATATAGTCCTTGCAAAGCTCTCGAATGTCTTCAATATTGGTTAGCAGATGAACAATTGGGTACCACAAAATGGCGTACGCAAACGTAAAAGCAAGTGCGAAAATAATCGCCCAGATGAATGAAGCTTTGAGTACTCTTTGAAAATAACTGACACTCTTCTTCCCGATAGCCTCGCCTGTTAAAGCCTCCGCAGCATGCGCAAAACCATCAAGCGCATAAGCTGTAAACATTTGAAAATTCATCAACACGGCATTAACAGCTAAAATGGCACTGCCAAATTGTGCACCTTTCGCTGTAAAGTAAAAAAACGCTACTTGCAAACATACAGAGCGAATAAAAATATTTACATTGATGCCACATAGATTAGAAAGTTTCTTTAAAGAGAATAAGGTACGGCCCTTCCCTTGCCTGAAATAATGGATGATGCCTTTTCTCACAACGATGACAGCGCAAAGTAGACCAACATATTCACTTATCACGGTAGCCATGGCAGCACCTTTGACACCAAAATCTAATCCTAATACAAAATATATATCTAAAATGATATTGACTATATTTAGAATAAGCTGAACAACAAGTGCTTTTTTAACTTCTTGCATACCTATCATCCAACCTAGGAATGCAAAGTTAGCAAGGGCTGCAGGCGCAGCTAGTATTCTTATATCGACATATTCTTGAGATAAACTTAAAACATTATCTGGTGGATTTATTAGATAAAAACAAACTTGAGACAATGGTTTTTGCAATAGCAATAACAATGCCCCGATACCCAGGGCAAGGCAAATAGCTCTTATGAGCCAGGCTATGCCCTCATCAGGGTTACGCTCTCCTTTTGATATGGCGACTAACCCAGCTGTCCCCATCCGTAGAAATACAAAACCAAAATATAGAACACTAAAAATTGTGGCCCCAATACTGACAGCAGCCATATATTGAGGCCCTGGCAAATGACCAACCACAGCAATATCCACTGCGCCTAGCAATGGTATTGTTATATTCGCGAGAATAATGGGGCCGGCAAGCTGCCAAACTTTTTTGTACATAGAAGCGTTAAAAGCTCATTGATTTGAAGACATTATAACAGATGTCCAGCCATCCGCATGTCAACATTATGGGAATATAAAAGCCTGCGACCTGCTAGCTTCATTCTAAAATATGGAGCATTGCTCAAAAATAGAGCTACCCTGGCTTCCCACCAACACGGCGGTTAGCCAATCGATTAGGGACTTCTGAAGATCTTTGCTGACTCACCACTGTATTGGATTGCATAGAATTTTGTGAAGTATAAGGCGCTTGTTGAGATAAAGCCGGAGGTATATCACTTTGAGGCACTAAAGATCGAAGCTTAATAATGCCAGCTTTGCGCTTATGATCTTGCATACCTTGTGTTCTAGCTTCAAAGAAATGTTGACCTGATTTAGTCACTCTAAACAGCCATTGAACTTTTGAATTTGGCGCAATTGTGACGCTTGATTGTGTTACGGAAGGACTGCCTTGAATATATTGCGTCACGATAGCACCAGCGAATGTTGGCGCTTTAAAGTCATATGAGCGATCGTAGGGGTTTGAGATAACCAAAAGGTAATTATCTCCCTCAATCAGCTCTAAGGTATCAGGCTCAAAATAAGCCCCTTCCTTGGGACCTATTAGGTTTAAATCAATTAACTCAGGCACGGCAGCTGAAGATACTGTGCTCATAAAGGCTGATAAAACAAACCAAAATACAAAGAATCCATTCTTAAACATATATCACCTTGAGAAACTGGGCTTCATGATAACCTTTGGCTTACTATCCTCTTTAACAGGTGTCTCTACTGGTATTTGAGGGGCTTCACCTATCTTAACATTAAACTCACGCCCTAGTGCTTTCACAGCAGCCATCCAGCCTCCAATCACGAGAACTAATATCCCAGCAATATAAGGTGCTGTTACGGCAAAGGAGGCAAAAACAATTAATAAACCCTGGTGAATAACAGATCCACCGGATTTTCCTAATCGATTAAAGACGCCATCAATAGCAGCTTTACCCTTAACTTTCGTTTCTGAATCTAGGGGAATAAAAGCCATCTCTTTCGTAGCATCGAATACAGTATATTTTGCACCACGGCTTAATATATTTTGTAAAGAGCCCATAAAAACAATGGCAGCTACTGGTGTTAGACCAAAAATAAGAGATTGAGTCGTCTCAAGATAGCCTTTGAACAATAGGATACCAAAGAAACCTATCGAGGTAATCAATAAGATCGCTGGTGTAATCAGCGCTGTAAAAGTCCAACCAAACCGCCTAATCGCATTACTCGAAATAAAAATAGCACTTAAAGTCGAAACAATACCAATAATCGTAGAGATTTGATTGATATACATATTGTAATCAGATGGATTTGGATAAAGCTCACGAAGCTGATCTTTCCAGAGGACTTCGACAAGATTAATAACAACGTTATAACCAACAACCACGATAGCAATATAGATTAAATATTTAGACTTAAATAAAACACTAAAGCTATCCTTCATGGACAACTTACCTTTGATCGCCTTTTCCTGTGCCCTAGTTCTATCGCAATAGAATTTTGGATCAGACAGTACATGCTTGTTAATCCAACGATACAAGAAGATTGCCGCTATACCAGCTATAAGTACAAGCGCTAGAAGCAAAATGAGAGATTGCTCCCAAGAATTTGTTCCAAAAGGCAGATTGGCATCAAAAGCTTTTTTAGATAAATAAACTGAAACCTGGCCAGACACTATCCCAGAAATATTAGCGCCAAGGCCAAAAAGCCCATAAAAACGCTTCGCTTCATTGATATTGGTGACTTGATTAACAAATCCCCAGAATAAAACGATCAGAATAATGTTACCCCACAACTCACTCATCACGTAAAAGAGTGTAAAGGTCCAGTTTTTAACCATCGAGATTAAGCCTTTACACCCTAAGGGTAAGACTGACTCTAGAAATTGCCCAAAAGCATGATTATGTAGAGCATGATGATTGGGATACAAAAAGATGACAAAAACAAAAATATAACTTAAAAATATGCCCATAAGTGTATAAAAAACACTTTCTCTAGAGAATCGGTTTGATAACCACGTAAACAAAAAAGTCATCAAGATAGCGCCTGGGAACATCGCCCAGACCTTGATAAAAGGGATAACTTCAGCACCTGAGCCTTTAGCAGTAATCACAAGTGTATCTTTCATCGTTCGCAAGACATTGTAATCAAACGATATTAAGAAAAACATCACAAATAATGGCATGAATTTTTTCAGTTCATTATTGTGGATAGGCCAAACAAGATTGCGAAAACGTCCAAACTTATCGTTTGAGTTCACGAGTGAGTTCCCCTCAAATAGGGCAGCATCCATGTGCGATTAAGTAACAAAAGCATAGAGAAAGATAAAGCAAAAGCTTTATTAAGGTTCATACATGAGCATGTAAATTTATCTATAAAATTGAAGCGCAAGTCTATGGTGAGCTGATTTAGGCTAAAAAACCAAAATGCTCTTAGAAAAGAAGAAAAAGTAGCACCAAAAGAAGGTGAAAACATATGCCTTGCAAACTAAGTTGAGCGATTACATTTGTTTCGCATTATAACTTAACTAAAATATAAATAAAGTGAAAGTTTAATATTAATACATCTAAACGATGGTCGGCCTGTAAGTCCAACTTAAAAGTCATCTAACATACAACATTCTAAGCTAAGAAATAGATATATCCTCTATGGCATAAGGCAACCATAAAGGTTGCATATACAGGGAATTTAACCCAAGGAAATCCAAACAACTTATATAAAATGTTGCATACCGCTAAAACAATAAGCGCAGGATAGCAAAGGGCTACGATAGGGTGTAAATACGACATTAGCTTTTCAAAGCCTAAATTTGAAAAAATAATGGTGATGACCATGATGATAATGACTAAAGCATCATAATTCAGCTCACGACCATTCCCTACCCTAGAGTCCCTAAATTCGACCAAAATGACATCTGCGATGGTGGCAGCCAAACTCATGACCGTCGTTAAGCAAGCTAATGCCAATGCGGCATTTGCAATAAAAGCAAACTTAGCTCCTAAAATATAAATGGCAATATGAGAAAGTAAAGCTTTTTGTTCAATACCAGCCATGGCTTGCATATTCTCGGCGGCCACTTTACTTAAGCCAATGTAAATAATAGCCAGTAAAAAGCCACCTATCATACTTGCCATAAAGCACATCGGCGCCAGGCTTTTAGGGCTCAAAACCTGGCCCTTCATTGAAAACTTTTCTTTTAGTAAATCCCAAATCACGACAGCAAAAAAAACAGAGGCTAACAAGTCCATAGTGTCGTAACCAACATTGACGCCTTCAACAAAAGCGGTCATTGGTGTAAAGCTGGTTGCTATTGGATCTTGTGAAGTCAGAAATCCTTTAATGATAATAATAATCAGTGATATTAAAAGTAACGGACTTAAGACCATGCCTAAAATAGGAATGATTAAACTTCGCTTCCATACACACAGCACAACAAAGAAACCTGCAATTAAGCTAAAGGAGAACATCGACAAGTCAGGAAAGTATGGCAATAATGCTGTATGAGCCACAGTCATGCATCTGGGCATAGCCCCAAATGGACCGATGATGCTTATGACCATGATGACTAATAAATATGCTGGAATTTCGCCTATCCTGCTAAAAAAACCTTTACAGTCACCTTCAAAAAGAATAGTACCAAACAAGCCTAGTAGCGGCGCACCAATGGCTGTTAGGATTAGCCCAAATAAAGCATAGTTAATTGGTTCACCAATATTTTGGCCAAGACTCAATGGGAAAATAACATTGCCTGCCCCAAAAAACATACAAAAAATAGCAAATCCGGCAGATATTGTTGTAGAACTAAATACTAAACGAAGTTTATCAGTCACTTGTTCAACCTTTCATAAATTTTCAAAAAAATGACTAGCCTACTGGATAACTCAAAAAGAGCATGGCCAAAGAGCTATTCAAGTGAAAGAGTCATATTGAACAGTGCTAAGAATATGTTTGATTAAAAATTTTATTTTTTTCATTATTATATATTCTTTAATTAATTAAGAAACTTTAACTATCAAATTAAGTTAACATGTAGCTATATAGTTGACAAGTATACTAAAGATGAAAAATATATGAGAGTCTAAGCTTTAAAATACTACTAAACTCGCTAGCGCCCTATTTTTTATCCTATAACTAATCATATTCAATATTTAAAGCATCCCTGCCTATCGTCTCCTTTAATGTCTCAATTAGATGACTTGATGGCATGATTTGCCAATCTTCACCTAAACGAATCCGTGCTGTTAAATGTTGAGATACGTACTCAAGCACAACAAAACAACTGCCCTGCTCTTGCTTCATGAGATCTTTTAGCCCACCAATAAAATCATCCATTTTCATAGCTGTGGATCTTACTTGAATTTTAAGTCGGCGAGCAAACCTATCTCGAGCATGCGCTAAATCAAAAAGGTCTTCAGCTCTCAACCTCAATTGCTTCGTTTCTTTATCGTAGCTTAAATTCCCTGTCACAACTAACAGTTCATCTTTATTAATAAAAGATCTACTTTTTTGATACAAATCTGAGAAAACAGCAATCTCAAAAGGCTCAGTATTATCATCGAGCGTCACAAAAGCCATCCTGTCGCCTTTTTTGGTTTGTAAGGTTCTCATTTGACTTATCATGCCAGCCACAATCACTTTCATTTCGCGACAAGGTAGTTCCGCCAGCTTGTGTGTCACAAAATGCTTCAGCTCAGGCTCTAAGATCTCAATAGGATGTCCGCTTAAATAGAAACCTAAACAATTCTTTTCAAATTTTAAGACATCTTCTTTAGCCAGCTCTTGTGCTGACAGTAAAGCGGGCTTTTGAGATTCCTGACTTTGGGCAAACATATCAGTTTGACCAGATTTCGAATCTTGATTTTTCTGCTCCGAATGTTTTAAAGCGCTTTCAATCGAGGCTAAAAGAAGATGGCGCTCTGTTTTAAGGCTATCTAAACACCCACTTTTAATCAAAGCTTCAAGTACTCTTTTGTTAGCTTTGCGGCAATCTATCCGCTCGCAAAAATCAAACAAATCTAGAAACGGACCATCTAAAGCTCTGGCATCAAGAATACTTTGGATAGCGCCTTCACCGACGCCCTTAATGGCGCCTAAACCAAACACAATATCACCCTGCTTATTCAAGCAAAAACGATAAAAGCTATGGTTAATATCTGGTGCTAGCCAGCTTAAGTTTAACGATTTGACTTCATTGATAAGAATCACAACTTTTTCTGTTTGATTCATATCAGAAGACAACGCTGCTGCCATAAAGGCGCTAGGATAATGCGTTTTTAACCAAGCTGTCTGATAAGAAACAAGTGCGTATGCTGCTGAATGAGATTTGTTAAATCCGTATCCCGCAAACTTCTCCATCAAATCAAAAATGTAAGTGGCAGTTTCCTTTTCCACGCCTCGCGCCACTGAGCCTGTCACAAAGATTTCACGCTGCTCAGCCATCTCTTCTAATTTTTTCTTACCCATAGCACGGCGTAAGAGATCAGCACCACCGAGCGTATAACCAGCAAGAACCTGAGCGATCTGCATCACTTGCTCTTGATATAGAATAACGCCGTAGGTTGGGCTTAAAATTGGCTCTAAATCAGGATGTGGATATGCCACCACGGCACGACCATGCTTTCTATCGATAAAGTCATCAACCATACCCGACTGGAGCGGACCAGGCCTAAACAAAGCAACCAAAGCAATAATTTCTTCAAAAGTATCTGGTTGTAGTCGGTTGATAAGGTCTTTCATGCCTCGTGACTCGAGTTGAAACACAGCTGTCGTCTGGCAAGCTTTTAATAAATCATAAGTTTTAGGACAATCTAAAGGGATCTCTGTGATATCAATCTTGGCATCTAACGTTTGATTGGCAATTTTGACAGCCCAATGAATGATGGTTAATGTCCGCAAACCTAGAAAGTCAAATTTGACCAAGCCAATCGACTCAACATCATCTTTATCATATTGGGTCACAACTTGTGTTGAGCCCTCTTCACAATACAAAGGTGAGAAATCTGTTAGCGGTGTTGGAGCGATGACAACACCTCCAGCATGCTTACCAACATTACGAATGGTACCTTCGAGTTTCCGGGCAAGGTCGATTAAAAATCTCACCTCTTCTTCTTGACGATAACGGTCACTTAAAGCTTCTTCTTCAACGAGAGCCTTGTCTAATGTCATCCCTATTTCGAAAGGGATAAGCTTAGCTATTTTATCAATAAAACCATACGGGTGACCAAGCACACGGCCAACATCTCGTACCACAGCTTTTGCAGCCATTGTACCAAACGTCACAATTTGAGAAACACTTTCCGCTCCGTAGCGATTAGACACGTACTCAATGACGCGATCACGATTTTCCATACAGAAATCAACGTCAAAGTCAGGCATCGAAACCCGCTCAGGGTTCAAAAATCTTTCAAAAAGCAATTCATACTGTATAGGATCCAAATCCGTAATATCTAAAACATAAGCAACAATAGAGCCAGCACCAGAGCCTCGTCCAGGACCTACTGGAATGTCATTTTCTTTGGCCCAGCGAATAAAGTCGGCAACAATCATAAAATAGCCAGCAAAGCCCATAGAGTTAATGACACCTAACTCTAGATTCAACCGCTCTTCATACGCTTTTAGTTGCTCTTGAGCCTCTTTAGGCTCTAGCCCTTTTTCTATTTTCAACCAGCGTTTTTTTAAACCGACTCTAGACTCTTGCTCTAGAAAAGTTTCAATCGTTTCGCCTTCAGGAACAGGAAAATCTGGCAAATAAACTTTACCTAGCTCTAACTGTACGTTACAGCGCTTGGCGACTTCTATGCTATTTTCAAGTGCGGATGGGACGTCTGAAAACAATGTGCACATATCACTGGCAGATTTTAAATACTGCTCTTTGGTGTATTTTTTCTCGCGAACCTGCTCTAAAGTCATCCCATCTTGAATGCAAATACGCGCCTCATGAGCCTCAAAGTCTGTTCGATTTAAAAACCGAACTGCATTCGTAGCAACAACGGGTATTTGCATGACAGATGCCAGTTGGATTAAAGCTTGGCTATCTGTTTTATCTTGAGGCTTTAATCTTCGCAAACCAACATAAAATCTTTCTGTAAATGTTTCTTTATAATCAGCCAGCCTCTCCTGAGCCTTCTCGACTTCATTATATTTCATCATCTCTAATAATTTGAGATCTTCAACTAAGATAGCAAGCAATCCTTCTTGATGCTGTGCCAACAAAGTGAAGTCCAAAATAGGGATGGGGTCTCGTCGAGCGTGAAGAAATCCTTTTGAAATAAGCTGTCTTAAATGATTTAAGCCCACATTGTTTTGACATAGTAACAGACACTTTTGAATAGACTCACCCTGATCAATCCAAACTTCAGCGCCAATAATAGGCTTAATACCATTAGCGACCGCTTTCTTATAAAATTTAACAACACCGTAAAGGTTATTTAAATCTGTGATAGCCACAGCTGGCATTTTTTCAGCAACACAACTCTGAATTAAACCATTGACTGACACAACGCTATCATAGATTGAGTACTCAGAATGCACATCTAAATGAATATAATTCATCATGGATTCTTGCATATATCCTCTACAAGCATGCTGATCGGTTTGAAGGATCGCCGATGAATAGGTGTAATGCCAAAGTCGTTGATGGCTTGCATGTGAGCCTTAGTTCCATAACCTTTATGATTTTCAAATCCAAAGCCAGGATATTTCAATCCAAACGCTTCCATTTGTCTGTCTCGTGTCACTTTAGCCATAATGCTTGCAGCACCAATCGCTGGAACTCGATCATCACCTTTAATATAGCATTGACAAGGGATCTCTAAATCAGGCGCATGAATACCATCTATCCAAGCTTCATCTGGCTGCTCATCCAAAGCCAAGACTGCTCGCTTCATAGCAAGTAGCGTTGCTTGCAAAATATTTAGGGTATCGATTTCATGAACGCTAGCCTCTCCTATAGCCCAACAGCTGTTACTAGCGATAAGAGCAAATAGTTTCTCTCTTTGTTTAGGCGTGCACTTTTTTGAATCCTTAATCAGCTTGATTAGGGATTTATCACGAAGAATAACAGCACCAGCGACCACTGAGCCAGCTAATGGCCCTCTTCCAACTTCATCAACACCAGCTATGATAGGCATCCTGCCTCCTTTTCAATCATTTGGGTTATAACTGTTGCCGCCACTTCGTTGGTTTCGCATTTTAAGGATTGATGCATTTCATAAAACGCGTTAATCAAAGGTTGTCTTATTTGTGGGTTAAACAGCTGTAAAAGCGACTTAGCCATCACTTCTGGGCAACATTGTTTTTGAATAAGCTCTTGTACTAAAGGTTTTCCAGCCATGATATTTGTCATACTAATATAGGGCGTTTTGATTAAAAGCATCTATAACTGCAACGTAAAAGCTGACGTGTTATAAACAACAAG
>CAYGPI010000005.1:0-15181 GCA_964351745.1 uncultured Francisellaceae bacterium | reverse complement strand
CCTCTAGTGTTGCTGTCCCTGATTTGACTAGGGCGACATCGGCAGCTTTAAGAACATCTCCCGTCTCATTGATAATGGTATAAATTTTAAGCTTAGGTGCGACGCGCCGTTGATATTTTTCCCAAATTTTAGCGAGTTTCATATCATGCAGGGCAACGACTATTTTTATATCTGGTCGCACCTTAGCAATATACTCTGCTGTTTTTAGAAAATCTTCAGCTAACCTTTCTACTTCCGCGTATCGACTACCTGGCAACAAAGCTAAAATGGGCTCTTCGCTACCAAGCTTCAACTTTAATCGACTTGCCTTCTTTTTCGGATTCATAGGATATCGATCAGCAAGACTGTGACCAACAAAGGTTGCTGACATTTGATGGTCATCATATATCTTTTTTTCAAACGGAAAAATAAGCAAAGTATGAGAGGCTGCTTTCTGTATGGTTTTGATTCTACCTGGCCGCCAAGCCCAAATCGTAGGACTAACGTAATGCATCGTTAAAATACCACGTTTTTTTAATGACTTTTCAAGGCTTAAATTAAAATCAGGCGCATCTATACCAATAAAGATATCAGGCGGATGATTCAAGAATAAGGTCTTTAATTTTGAGCGAAGCCCAAGCAGCTCTCGCGCCCTTTTTAGAGGCTCTATAAAACCCATCACAGACAATCTGTCCATCGGATAAAGGCTATGAAGGCCTGCAGCAATCATTTCTTGACCACCAATACCAACAAAACAAGCCTTTGGTAGTCTAGCCTTTAAGGCTTCAATAAGACCTGCTCCTAGTTTATCACCCGAAGCCTCACCAGCAAGTAAGGCTATTTTTATTGGGGCACCATGATAAGGAGCAGGCAGCTGCATTAGCGCACAAAACCTCGGCTAGAGGCTTTAATAAAAGTCACTAAATCCATCACCTGTGAACAATCTTGTGCCATGTCTTTCAATTTAACCAAAGCATTATCTACTGTTAATCCTTGGCGATAGAGAACTTTATAAGCACGCTTTAATTGAATGACAGTGTCATTTGTAAAGTCACGACGCTTTAAACCAACAAGATTCAAACCAAACACTTGAGCAGGATGGCCTGACACCATCACAAAAGGCAAAACATCTTTCACAATAATGCTAGCACCAGCACAAAAACTATGGGCACCAATAGAGCAAAATTGATGAACGCCGACAAAACCGCCTAAGTTCGCGTAATCCCCGACTTTAACATGGCCTGCTAAAGAAGCATTATTTGAAAAAGTAGAATGGTTTGATACTTCGCAATCATGAGCAATATGCACATAATTCATAAATAAATTATCATGACCAATCGTCGTTTTTCCGCCACCTTGCTCCGTACCACGAGAGACCGTTACAAATTCTCGGAAAGTGTTGTTATCTCCTACGATAAGATTAGAGTTCTCTCCAAGGAATTTTTTATCTTGAGGAGCCTCGCCTATCGATGCAAATTGAAAAACGTGATTGTTTTTCCCCATGATTGTTGGGCCATTTATCACAACATGAGGTCCAATCCTGCAACCATCACCCAGAGTCACATCCGCACCAATGATAGAATATTCACCAATATGAACATCTTTACCAATCTTGGCACTTGAATGGATTTTTGCTGTATCCGCTATCACTTAAACTTTCCCCATTGCACTTAATATTTCTACAGAGCACACCGTTTTTCCTTCCACAGTGGCTTCACCATAAATTTTCCAGAAACTTTTTCTTCTGGTCATTAACTTAACCTTAAGATTAAGCTGATCACCGGGTCTCACCATTTGCTTAAATTTTGCATTATCGACTGACGCTAAATAAAAAATATTGGTTTCTGGATTAGACTGTGTCGTCACATAAGCCAAAATGGCACCAGCCTGAGCCAAGCTTTCAACAAGCAAAACACCAGGCATGACAGCATTACCAGGAAAATGGCCCGTAAAAAAGGGCTCATTGATTGTCACATTCTTAATAGCATGTAACGATTCACCCTCTTCGTAACTTAAAACCTTGTCAACCAGCAAAAAAGGATATCGATGCGGCAATAATTTAATAATATCGCTCAACTCTAAACGTGTATCACTCATGAACATGACTCCTCTACAGCTTGCTCTAGTTGATTTATTCTTCTTTGCATTTTGTTTACTTTGATTGCCAAGCTATCTAAATGATGGAATCTTGCTATGTTTTTTGCCCATTGCGCTCTTGGTCTTGCTGTTAAAGCCGAAGCTAAAACTTCCGCCTTTTTTGTTGAATTAGCTACTTGCGCCCCAGGAATGAAAACACAACCATCGGCAATACTAATGTGGCCATTAAAAATAGAGCCTCCACCAATCATGCAATAAGCACCTATCACAGCGCTTCCACCGATTAAACACCCAGCAGAGATAGCTGTTGATTGACCAATTTTCACGTTGTGACCTATCTGAACGAGATTATCTATAATCACTCCATCAGAAATTTCAGTGTCATCAAGCGCGCCTCTATCAATCGTCGTGTTAGCACCAATTTCAACGTGACGACCAATTTTTAATCTGCCAACCTGCGGAAGCTTTAACCATTGACCTTTATCATGAGCGTAACCAAAACCATCAGCACCAAGGACTGCCCCACTGTGAACTTCACAGCCATCACCCAGGGTCGTGTTATCGTATAAAGTAACTCGAGCATGTATATGGCAGTTCGTCCCTATATGACAATGAGGCCCGATCACTGTTTGTGCCCCTAAAGTCACGCCATCACCAATCACAACATCGTGCTCGACAACGCAACCAGGGCCAATGCTGACTCTGTCACCGATAGTTGCCGAAGGATCAATCGAAGCACTGGCATGAATACCAGTTTTTACTAAAGGACGAGGACGTAACAGACCAACGACTTGAGCAAAAATCAACTTTGGGTTCTCTGAGATAATAACAGGCAATTTTGTCGCCTGAGCTAACCCTGGCAACACAATTAAAGCACTTGCTTTTGTGGTCTCAATGTATTTTTGATACTTAGGGTTATCAACAAAAGCAATATCACCCGCTCGAGCAGATTGCACCGTCGCGACGTTAGTCACTTCAATGCTATCCCCTTGCAGTTGCCCACCAAATTGGTTGATAATGGCATCAAGCGTAACTACTGATGACGTCATAAGTTCTTATCCTAAGCGCTTAATAATTTCTTTGGTGATTTCAAACTTGTCATCGATGTATGGCACAGCTTCTGACAACATAATCATGTCGTATTTTTGCTCTTTTGCATAAGATTCTGTTTGAGCTTTCACTTTATTTAAAAACTCTTGCATCATGGCTTGTTGTTTTGCTGTTGAATCTTGCTGATATTTTGTTTGCATACCAACAAGTTCTTGCTGCGTGGATTGAAGTTCAGTTTCAAGTTTAGTACGCGCAGCTTCACTCATGATATCTCTATCACGTTGCAATTTTTCAACCCCTTCACGCAAGCCTTTATCTAGATTTTTGATTTCGTCCAACTTAGGACCAAATTCTTTTTGTAACGATGCCTGCATGGTTTTAATTTCAGAGGCATTTTTCATGACTTCCTGAATATCTAACACGCCAATCTTAAGACTTGGTGCAACAGGTGTTACCGCAGGTGCCACAGGGGCAGCAGCCTCAGGCGTGGCAGCAGCTGTAGGTTTTTTATCAGCGGCAAAAACTGGTGACGAAACCATGATGGCACTAGCAATAGCTGCTAAAACTAACTTTTTCATGTGATATGCTCCAATAATTAAAAAACGGTTCCAAAAGTAAAAGCAAAACGTTGCTCTCTATCATTGTCAGATGAATTCAAAGGTTGTGCCAGAGTAAAGACCAGTGGCGCCATCGGCGACATCCAGGTCAAAGACACACCTGTTGAAAAACGCAACCCATTTGGATTTTGTGTATCTGGAAAATTTGAACGATTATGCACAGCATAAACCTGGCCAGCATCAAAAAAGACGGCTGTTCTAAAAGAGCGACTTCCCTTTGCGATCAGCTCTGGCAGGATAAGCGCGACGGTACCCGTCCCTACTAAGTTTCCACCAAACGGATTACCAAGACCATCTAAAGGCCCTAAGCTACTTTCTTCAAAACCACGAACAGATCGCGATCCACCGGCATAATAGTTTTTATAAAATGGTAAGTTTTTAGTTTTACCGTAACCATTACCATACCCAAGATTAGCACTTAAATAACCAACAAAACCGGCACCCAAAGATTTATAATATTGAGCATTATAGTTTAAACGATAATATTGCAAATCAGATCCTGGCACCGAAGTGGTGGCACCTAGACTTTGAGAAAGTCCATTTTCAGGAAAAACATAGCGATCCAATGAATTGTGCGACCAACCTATAGCCACTGTCACTTCATCATATCTTGGCGAATTATTTACAAAATCAAAGTTTGCAATTTGATTAGGATTAATAAAGTTTTGAATTTCTACAGGTAAGCTCGTAACGCCAGAAACATTCAACGTCGTTGATTGATAACCGAAACCTAAGCTAGCTCGGTTAAACTGAGATAGCGGGATCCCATAATTGACGTTAAAACCATAAGCATCTGTTGTATAGTTAGAAATGCTTGTCGTCTTTCCTAGATCTGTTTTACTGTAAAATAGATTAAACCCTCTGCTGACACCATCAATCGTATAATATGGGTTGTTATAGGCTAAGCTGTAAGTTGTAAAGACTTTAGAATGATTAAAGTTAATGTCAGCGCTATTGCCTGTGCCTAAAACGTTTAAATTCGAGACATTAGCGTTTAAGACGACGCCATCTAACCCTGAATAACCGATACCACCACCAAGCTGACCACTTGAAGCTTCTTCAACGGTATAAACCACATCAACTTGATCTGCCACACCAGGCACTGGCACGGTTTCAACAGATACTTCTTTAAAGAATCCTGTTCGGTTTAAACGATCTTTTGAAGCTTCAACTTTAGCGGTTGAAATAGGCCCGCCTTCCAACTGCAATAATGTTTTACGTAAGACATCATCTTTGGTCTTAACATTCCCTTTGAAGAGAACCCTACGAACATTAACCTTGCTACCTGGCTCTATAAAAAATGTTAAATCAACTTGCTTGTTGGCCTCATCTAGCTCCGGCACAGGATTCACCCGAGCAAAAGCATAGCCTTCATGGCCTAAGTGATTGGTCATCATTTTGACCGTGTCAGAAACGGCAGAGCGTGAGAATATGTCGCCTTTCTTTAAACCGACATACGCCTCTAGTTCTTCTCTTGGTACGATGGTCTTACCAACTAAATTAAAGCTTCGCAAGGTGTATTGCTGACCTTCATCAATATTAATTGTAATAAAGATATGCTGCTTATCTGGCGTAATAGAAACCTGCGTATTGTCTATCTTGAAATTCAAATAACCTCTATCAAGATAAAAGGTACGTAAACTTTCTAAATCTTTCGCTAATTTTTGTTTATCGTATTGATCAGTTCGGGTTACCCAACTCAAATAATTTGGTTTCGAAAGCTCAAACTGCTTCAAAAGTTTTGAAGTCTCAAATTGATGATTACCAATAATATTAATTTCTTTAATACTGGCAAAGTAACCTTCTTCGATCTTAATACGAATGGCCACTCTATTTCTTGGTAGAGAATCGATCTCAGTTTGCACTCTAACAGCATATTTACCATGGCTATAGTACATACGCTCAAGTTCATTGCGCATAAGTTCAAGCATAGAGCGATCGAAAGTGTAACCCTCGGCTAATCCCTGTTGCTTTAGGGTATCCATGAGATTTTCAGTTGAGATATCCTCATTGCCTGAAACTTCTATTTTACCAATCGCAGGGCGCTCTTTAAGTTTAACAACTAAAATGTTGTTATCTTTTGCCAGACTTATGTCTTCAAAGAACCCCGTTTTAAACAATGCTCGAATAATCTCTAAAGTTTCATTGTTTTCAACGGTATCCCCCACAGTTAGAGGTAGGTAATTAAGGACGGTTCCTTCACTAATACGCTCTAGACCTTCTATGCGGATGTCTTCCACAGTAAAAGATTCAAAGGCATATGCTGGAGCGACGCTTAGCCATGTTGCCGCAAGGGCCGTTAACAACTGCTTTTTCATATTATATTGTTATACTTCTAAATATTGATTTAAGCGATAATAGTATATAGTTAGGTCAAAATAACCTAAGCCGACATACTATCACAGCCAATCAATGGCGAGTACTCAAATGCTTGAAAAATTTCACATACTTTCGTTTAGCCATATGAGCCAACGATTTTTTTAAGGTATAATTCTAACACGAACTAAACTTGCTAATTTCATTGAATTTTAGTCTTTTTCTGTGTTTTTCATAAGAAAAATCGCCAGCTAGTTGGGAACTAGGGCGATTATAATAAAAAGGTAGTAAACTAGTTTTTTGATAGTTTAGTACGGAATATAAGAATATTTTGGCTTCTCTGCATTAATATGAGTTCTGTCATAATGGCATTGATTAAATCCAGCCTCCCAGCCCATTTGATACGACTGGCTGTTGGATAGCAATTTGGCATTTTTGTACATACCACCAGTCCAAGCTGTTCTACAACCATTTTCATAACCTTGACCATACACATTCTTTTGACTCATACGGACATGAGCTGCATGCTTATTGCCATAATAGCTGTATGGGTAATAAACTCTTTCACCATAGTAATTGCGGTAATAGTAGTTGTGGTGCTTATAGGTGTGATGGTGGTTAGCTTTAGAGCTTCTTTTGTAAGTTTTGTAACCTGAATCTTTAGTCTGATACTGGTGCTTGTGTGAATGATGATGGTTCCCGCTACCGCTGCCTGCGCAACCAACGAGTGCAATTGAACTTATCACCACAAGCGCTGCTAACTGCTTAGCTTTCATGTTTCACCTCTAACTTAGTTGGTTCTTTCAAACAGACTAACACGGCAAAAAAGGTGGTTCAATAACTAAATTTGACCTATAACAGAGGCCTTATCGTTGTAGGCCAAATTAAATATGCATGGAGCAGAGCAATATCCCATTGTATCTACACCAAGAAGAGATCTTGCTTATCTAAGGTTTCTTCATGACAAAAACAAATTTTTAATATTAATAAAAAGTTAAAGCAACCTTGCTATATCGTTATAAAAAGCTAGGCCCATCAGCCCTATCAACATCACAAAACCTATTTGATAACAAGCTTGCATGAATCGCTCAGACGGCTCTCTTCGAAAAATTGCTTCAATCGCATAAAAGAATAAATGGCCGCCGTCAAGCATCGGGATAGGTAATAAATTAATCACACCAAGGCTAATACTAATGAGCCCCAAAAATCCAAGGTAATATTGAAACCCGATAGAAATAGTTGCTCCAGCCCCTTGAGCTATCGTCACCGGTCCACTAATATTTTCTAAGCCAATTTTACCAGTAATCATTTTTCCTAATAAAGTAAAGGTCAGCTCCACATAAGACCATGTTCGCTCTAACGACTTCGTAAAACTTTCCCAAGGGCCATAGACTTCTTTTCGAATCAAATCTTTAGGCATATCAACTGGCTTTATCATAACGCCCATGTAGCCAACGTCTTTGCCACGATACTCGCTTTGAGAAAGCGCAACGTCAACGTCCAACTTTTCATTATCACGCATGATAACCAATGAAACTGTTTTATTTGGATGCGGGTGGACAGCCAAAACAAATTGCTGCCAATAAGCAATTGGCGAACCATTGACTGAAAGAATCTTATCTCCCGCTTTGAGACCGGCTTTATCAGCAGCCTCTCCGTCAACGACCTCTCCTATCACCGCTGGAATCATAGGTTGGTAAGGCTCAAAACCTAAACTACCAAGAATATCTGGCTCTTTACTGTCAAGTTTCCATTCAGAAATATCTAGCTCAAAGGTTTGCGTAGATTCACTATCAGGATATTGCAGCGTGATGCTTAAGCGCTCCTCCCCCATTGAGGGCAAAATGGCATTCACCACCTGTTGCCATGATCGAGTTTCAACTTGCGATACTTGAACAATTTCCATCATTGGCTGAATCTGACTTTGAGCTGCTGGCGTATTGGGTAAAATCTTTCCAACAATCGGGGCAAAACCAAGCGTGCCAATCATAAACATTAGCCAAAAGGCTACTATCGAAAAAATAAAATTAAAAACAGGACCAGCTAAAACAACAAGACTTCGCGCCCATAATGGTTTTCGGTTAAAAGCTTGATCTAATAACTCATCAGGAACAGGCCCCTCTCTCTCATCTAGCATCTTAACGAAACCACCTAGAGGGATAGCTGCCAAAACATACTCGACACCGTCTTTGGCTGTTTTGCTAAAAATTGGCTTGCCAAAACCAACCGAGAATTTCAAAACTTTGATGCCTAGCTTTCGAGCCACGATAAAATGACCATACTCATGAAAAGTAACAAGCAACCCCAAGGCTACTAAAAAAGCTAAGATTGAAATTAAAATATCCATAGAATTTTCTTTATTTAAGCGTGTGCGATTTTTGCCACAAAAGACTTCGCCATATCGCGAGCCTGTTTATCATATTCTAGTACCTGCTCGATACTATCGATAGGATAAATAGGGATTTGATTTAAGACAAATTCAACAACTTGAGAAATTTGAACAAAACTAATAGCCTTATCCATGAAACTTTGAACAGCAATTTCATTGGCTGCATTTAAAAGACAAGGCGCATTACCCTCTGACTTTAAAGCTTGATAACTTAAAGCCATCGCAGGGAAGCGATCAAAATCTAGCGCTTTGAAAGTAAGCTCCCCAAGCGTAGAAAAATCCAGGGGCTCAGCTTGACTCGATGTTCTGTTGGGCCAACTCAGCGCTGAGCTAATGGGGATACGCATGTCTGCTGTGCCCATCTGGGCCAAATAAGAGCCATCTACATAGTGCACCATAGAGTGAATAATACTTTGAGGATGGATAACAACGTCAATAAGGTTCGCCGGCATATCAAATAAAAAGCTCGCCTCAATTAACTCTAAGCCTTTATTCATCATCGTGGCTGAATCAATCGAGATTTTAGCCCCCATTGACCAATTAGGGTGCTTGACCGCTTCTTGTGGCGTAATATTATCAAAATTATCTAAATTGCGATCTAAAAAAGGACCGCCTGAAGCTGTTAATAGTAATTTTTTAACACCAATAGGGCGCGCACCTACTTGGTACCCAGCGGGCATACACTGAAACAGAGCATTATGCTCACTATCAACAGGAAAAATTTGAGCACCATGCTGTTTTGCCAATTGCATTAATAAAGGACCTGTCATCACTAAGGCTTCTTTATTAGCAAGGCAGATGGTTTTGCCACATTGCGCAGCACTTAAAACACCAGAGAGACCAGCAGCCCCAACGATAGCAGCGACGACAGTATCGACATCCATCATAGCAGCGATAAGTGGCAGATGCTCAGCACCTGATAAAATCTCAGTGTTTAAGTGTTGCTCTCTCACAAGAGTATGGAGCGCCTGGGCAGCCCTTTCATTAACCATGACAACAACTTGGGGATTGAACTCTTTAATTATTTCAAAGCTTTTATCAACTTGAGTATGAGCACTAAAGCTTAACAACGTGTATTTATCAGGATGTAGGCGCATAATATCTAGGGTTTGTAGCCCAATAGAGCCCGTAGCACCCAAAAGACAGATTTTCTTCGCCATTAATTAAATCCCTAATAAAAAAAGAAGAACCGGGCCTGCTGCTAATAAACTATCAATTCTATCTAAAATCCCGCCGTGTCCAGGCAAGCAGCGACCACTATCTTTCACATTTTGAATTCTCTTTATCATACTCTCAAACAAATCACCGAAAACTGAAATGATATAAATCAACCCCGCAATCACCAACCAAGCGATGGGCGCAGACTCAATAGATAAAAGCGATTTTTGTGCCACTTGAAAAACATCTGGCTTTAAAAGAAAGAGTATCCCAGCTACTAAAAGTGTTGAAATAAAACCACCGACAACACCTTCCCAGGTTTTATTTGGACTTACTTTGGGGATCAGCTTA
Organism: uncultured Francisellaceae bacterium; assembly: GCA_964351745.1. Classification (GTDB taxonomy): domain Bacteria; phylum Pseudomonadota; class Gammaproteobacteria; order Berkiellales; family Berkiellaceae; genus CAYNJF01. Next base: position 5,224 of record CAYGPI010000005.1, on the reverse strand, counting down.
TGTTTACCAAAAAACTTGCCCGCGAAATAGGCACCGGTATCTGCAGCCCAAACTAATAACAAAAGACTAAACAGAATCAATCGAGGTTTGCTCTCAGCAAGCAAAATAATGGATGCCCAAAAAGGAAGTAACAGAGTGATACCCATCCAAGCTGGTGCCAATTTTGAAGTTTGGATAGGTGTGTCACCCGGAAACGTTATCACCATCACGATTGAAACTAGCCAAAAAACAACACTTAAAATAATGAGAGGAAAAAGTGCAACTTTTGTCATGAGAAACATGAACATAGCAACCAAAGCGACATAGCTCAGTTTTTCCAAGTAACTAAAGCCAAATAAGTCACACCATTCAGCTGCGGCAGCCAAGGTTACCAAGCCCACAAACAGGGCTAAATAGAAAAGTGGCGCATAAAAAATAAGTGCGATGACCAGTGGTATTAAAACAAGGGCCGTTAAAATTCTTTGTTTAAGCATGCTGTTGCCCTACTTGATCGCTAATCAAACCAAAGCGACGCTCTTGTGATTGGTAAAATTCAATCGCCAAATCGAGCTCCTTATCATTGAAGTCTGGCCAAAAACATTGGGTGAAATATAATTCAGTATAAGCTAAATCCCAAAGTATAAAGTTACTAATCCGTTGCACGCCAGCCGTTCGGATCATAAGCTCAGGCTCAGAAAATGCATGTAGACATAAGTATTGGCTAAAAAAAGCATCCACGGCTTGTGGATGATTTTGTTGCGCCTTTGCCACAGCTTGCTCAATATCCCAACGACCAGAATAATTAAGCATCAAATTCAAGTGAAGCGTGGTATTAGACTCTGTTATTTTTTCTGCGGCATTAATCACGTCCTGTAAAGCTACCGGCAGCTGATCTACTTGGCCATGGATCTTCAGACAAATGCCTTCTTTATCTAGAGCGCTTATCTCACGCTTAAGCACCACGAAAAACAAACGTAGTAAGTGCCTCACTTCACTGGCTGGACGTTTCCAATTTTCTTTACCAAAAGCAAACAAAGTTAACGTTTTTATTTTCCGCTCTATACAAGCTTTTGCAACGTCTCGAACAATTTCTTTACCTTTTTTGTGGCCATGGCGACGACCTAAATTTTTACCTGTAGCCCAACGGCCATTACCATCCATGATAATGGCAACATGTTGTGGCACATAATTATGGTGGGCCTTAGCGCCACTATGCCGCTCATAGTCGTTATTGGTCACATGATCTCTTATAGAAAAAAGGGCTTAAATCTCAAGAAGGTCTTTCTCTTTACGAGCTAAAACTTCTTCAATTCTAGAAACAAAGCTATCGGTTAGCTTTTGGATAATATCTTCTGATTTGCGCTCTTGATCTTCACTAATCTCTTTTTCTTTTAGTAAGTCTTTTGCCGTAGAATTAGCATCTCTTCGAATATTTCTTACAGCGACTTTCGCGTGTTCACCTTCTTGCTTGACGCGCTTAATTAATTCTTTACGACGCTCTTCACTTAAAGGAGGCAGAGGTACACGTATGACGTCGCCTGACGTTGCTGGATTTAATCCGAGATCTGAGCTGCGAATGGCCTTTTCAATATCAGGCACCATATGCTTTTCCCATGGCTTAACCGTCAACATCAAAGCACCTTCAATCCCAACCGTTGCCACTTGGCTAAGCGGCGTATCAGAGCCGTAGTAAGAGACCATGACAGAATCCAATAGCGCTGGATTAGCTCGGCCAGCTCTTAACTTAGCTAATTCATCTTCTAGCGCATGGATTGATTTTTCCATACGAGTTTGAGCATCTTTCTTTATATCATCTAACATAACAACTTTATCCTTCCTCAACCAAAGTGCCTTCGTTTTCACCTTGGCATATTCTTATCAAGGATCCAGCATGGTTCATGTTAAAAACGCGTATAGGCATATGATGGTCACGACATTGACAGAATGCAGCTAAATCCATCACGCCAAGCTCTTTTTCAAGGGCTTTACTAAAGGTCAATTTTTCATATTTTGTGGCCATCGGATCTTTTCTTGGGTCGGCAGAATAGATACCATCAACTTGTGTCGCTTTTAACAAAATATCAGCGCCAACTTCAATCGCACGCAAACTAGCAGCTGAGTCCGTTGTGACTAAAGGATTACCAGTACCTGCAGAAAAGATAACCACACGACCTAAATTAAGGTGATGCATCGCTTTTCTTCGATCATAGTGATCAATCACCCCACTCATAGGGATAGCAGACATAGCACGCACAGGGATATTCGCTCGCTCTAAAGCATCACGCATGGCAATAGCATTCATAACTGTTGCTAACATGCCCATATTGTCAGCTGAAATTCGACCAAGACCAGCTTTAGATAAAGCTTCGCCTCGAAATAAGTTACCACCACCAATCACTAAACCAACTTGAACACCAAGATTGACTAGTTCACCGACTTCTAAAGCCATACTGTCTAAGACTTTAGGGGAGATGCCAAACGGCTGCTCCCCTTGCAAAGCTTCACCACTGAGTTTTAATAAAATCCTTTGATATCTCAGTGACATAATTAATTTCCTCGTGCTTGTTCCATCACTTCTTCTTGGAAACTTTTCTTCTCAACTTCAATACCTTCACCAACTGTAAAGCGAGCCATCGATTTAATTTCAGCCTTAGCTTCACTGAGAAGTTTGCCTACTGTTTTATCTGGATCTTTGACAAATGGTTGACCAACCAAACATATTTCTGCAAGATATTTTTTAACTTGGCCATCAATCATTTTTTCAATGATATTGTCAGGTTTGCCACTTTCTTGTGCTCTGGCAACAAAAATAGCTTTTTCTCTAGCCACAGCTTCCGCTGGCACTTCTTCAGGATGGATATATTGAGGTTGCATCGCTGCGATATGCATCGCAATGTCTCTTGCAAGCTCTGTTGTGCCAGTGCTTAGTTCAACTAAAACACCAATTCTGTTGCCATGCGTATATGCACCAACAGCACCTTCGCTATTGCTAAGACACGCAGCGCGTCTAACATTAACGTTTTCACCAATCTTAGCAATCAATGATTGACGAGCTTCATCAACAGAAGCATGCTTACCCATTGGTAAGGCATTAATTTTTTCAATGTCATCGATGCCCTTTTCGGCAACCAAAGCAATCAATGAATCACAAAAACCAATAAAGCTTGCATCGCGTGCGACGAAGTCTGTTTCACTGTTAACTTCTACCATGGCTGCAGATTTTCCATCCGCAGAAGCTTGTGTCATCACCAAACCTTCAGCAGCAGTTCTACCTGATTTTTTAGCCGCTTTTTTGTGGCCAGATTTAGCAATGATATCTTCCGCTTGCTCCATGTTACCTTCAGCTTCAACCAAAGCACGCTTGCATTCCATCATGCCAGCGCCAGTTGTTTCTCTTAATGTTTTCACATCAGATGCAGTAATTTTTGCCATGCTATCCTCTTATTTTTCAATGTCTCTATGTGGATGACTGTCTTGTCATGAGAGGCGATGAGTCATTAAGACTCATCTTGATCCATTTCAACAAACTCACTTTCTTCAAAACTTGAAGAATTTTGCGTGTTTTTTGCATCAATAATGGCATCAGCAAAACTTGAAACATATAGATCGATAGAACGTAAAGCATCGTCATTACCAGGAATAACGTAATCAACGCCTGCTGGGCTGTTATTAGTATCTACAACACCAAACACTGGGATACCTAGTTTGTTGGCTTCTTGAATCGCAATACGCTCGTGACCAACATCAACAATGAAAATGGCATCAGGTAAACTGCCCATATCTTTAATGCCGCCGAGGCTGCGCTCAAGCTTTTCTAGCTCGCGACTGCGCATTAATGCTTCTTTCTTAACTAACTTATCCATAGAGCCGTTATCACGCATTTGCTCTAGTTCACGTAGACGCTTGATAGACTCTTTAACTGTCTTGTAGTTAGTTAGCATGCCGCCTAACCAGCGGAAGTTAACATAAGGCATGCCAGCACGCTCTGCGTGCTCTTTAACAATTTTACCCGCTTGGAATTTTGTTCCTACAAAAAGGACCTTACCATTACGTGATGCAACACGTGATACAGACTTAAGGGCATCTTTGAATAAAGGAAGTGTTTTATCAAGATTGATAATATGTACCTTGTTACGAGCTCCAAAAATGTACTTTGACATTTGAGGATTCCAGTAACGAGTATGATGTCCAAAGTGAACACCGGCTTCTAATAATGAACGTATATCTAATCCAGCCATGATGGCCTCCTAATTAAATGGGTTAAACCTCCACATGCCCCAACAATTCAACCAATGGCACCCGAACTGTTGTGTCGACACGTGTGTGTATTTACTAACTTAACGTAAGGATGTTTACACACCCTCCGCGCGGTTTATACCATACTTTAGCTACGGCCCACAACTTAGGGCTGCGCCTACGATGCCTATTGAAGTGTTTAGGGTGTCCCTTCTGTAGCAGTCTATGTTTGATGTATGCATAGCTAACTATGAAGTTTGAAGAAATGATCGTAAAATGGCGTGCTTAAAAACTACGGGAGTCTGTTTTGGTCACCATCAAAACCCAAGAAGAAATTGAGAAAATGAGAGTCGCTGGCCGCTATGCCAGCCAAGTCCTTGAAATGATTGGGGAGCACGTACGCCCAGGTGTTAGTACAGACGAACTTAACACCATTTGTCATGATTTTATCGTCAATGAACAAAGGGCTATTCCTGCCCCTCTGAACTATAGAGGCTTCCCGAAATCTATTTGTACATCTATCAATCATCAAGTCTGTCACGGGATCCCCAATGACAAACCTTTAAAGGATGGTGATATCATTAATATCGATGTCACAGTGATTAAAGATGGCTACCACGGCGATACCAGCAAAATGTTTGTCGTTGGCAAAGCAAGCATCCAAGCTGAGCGTTTAATTCGTATCACCAGAGAATGTATGGTTTTAGGCATAAAAAAAATTAAACCAGGCACAAGCTTAGGTGATATTGGTGAGGTGATACAAACTCACGCACAACAAAACCGTTATTCAGTCGTTAGGGAATACTGTGGTCATGGGATCGGAAAAGAGTTTCATGAAGATCCACAAGTTTTGCATTATGGCAAGGCAGGTACTGGTCTTTTGTTAGAAGAAGGCATGACAATCACTATCGAGCCGATGATTAATGCAGGTAAAAGGCATGTCAAACTATTACCTGATGATTGGACAGTGATTACTAAAGATAGACAGCTATCGGCACAATGGGAGCAC
>CAYGPI010000004.1:31505-77169 GCA_964351745.1 uncultured Francisellaceae bacterium | reverse complement strand
GTCTTTGGATTTCGGCCTGGTCTTTGACTTTTATCACGCAAGTCAAAGTTACCAAAACCCGATACTTTAACTGATTCTCCCTGCTCTAAAGCCTGGCGAACTTCTTCAAAAACCTTATCTACCAAGTCTTTAGCGTCTTTCTTATTAAAGTTTAAATCCTCAATAAGTGCGTCTGCTAATTCCGCTTTAGTCAACGTTGTCATCATTAATCCCTCAATTGTGCTCCAAAAGTATCCCTGATCCCTTGAACTAAATGATCGACGATATCATCAACCTCTTTGTCCACCAAGGTGCGTTTCGAATCTTGCCAGATAAGTCCCAAAGCCATACTCTTATGCGCTTCAGGCACACCTCTACCTTGGTATAAATCAAAAACAATAACATCTTTTAAAAGATGGCCACCTTCCTTCTTTAGCCATCCACTAATCTCTTCACACGTTTTGTTCTCATGAACCACAAAACTTAGATCCCGTCTCATCACTGGATACGACGAAGGCTTCTGGAAGGTCTTAGCCTCTATCTTTTGCAACCATTCACAACTCATCTCAAATAAGAAAACTGGGCTTTTGATATCCAGGGATTTTGCAAGTCTTGGGTGCAAAGCCCCGACTGCTCCAATGATCGCCCCTGAGTATACAATATTAGCAGATTGACCAGGATGCAAAGCGATGTGAGATACTTCTGGCCATTCTAAATTATCAACAACTTTACCTGAAAGAGCCCATAATTGCTCAATATGCCCCTTCAAATCAAACACGTCTAAAGCGACGCTCTTTTGACTCCAATGTGTCTTGTTTAATGTCCCAGAGCACAAGCCTCCTAACATCTTACGTTGCTTAAGTTCGCCATCCTCTAGGTTAAACACCAATCCAACTTCAAAAAAAGAGAGATCAGATTGTTGACGGTGCATATTGTAAGCACAAGCCTTCAGCAATCCAGGCCATAAACTTTTTCTCATGACACTCATATCAGAAGCAATTGGGTTAGATAGCTCTATTTGCTCTTCTAAATCACCATGAACGGAAGTCTGAAGATTCTTATCTACGAAACTGTAACTTATCACTTCTTGGTACCCAAGATCGACCATAGCTCTTTTAAGTCGCATTTCGTTAAACTCTGTCTGCCTTCTTGGACTGCAAATACCCTTAGGCAAAGTCAGCTCTATGTTGTCATAACCCTTCAAGCGAGCAATCTCTTCAATGAGATCTTCTTGTATATTTAAGTCAAAACGGTAACTTGGAGCGAGAACTTCGCACTCCTCCTCCTTCACTTCAACATTACACTGCAACCGACGCAAGTCTTGAACAACTTCTGTTAGATTTAGCTCATAGCCCAAAAGTTTTTGAGCATGTGCTAATGAAAATGAGATTGGCTGCTTTTTAGGAAGGGAATCTGAATCCACTTCAACAATAGGACCAGGCTCGCCCCCGCAAATATCTAAAATCCATTGGGTAGCGCGCTCTATTGCCTGAATTTGCCCTTGCGGATCAACACCTCTCTCAAAGCGAAAAGATGAATCTGTGTGAATATTAAACTTTCGACCAGTTCCTGCAATCATTTCTGGGGCAAAAAAAGCACTTTCCAAAAAGATAGTTTTTGACTCAGATGTCACAGCGCTACCGTCGCCTCCCATCACTCCGGCTATCGCTAAAGCTTTGTTTTTGTCAGCCACAAGCAATGTCAAATTGTCGTCAAAAGTGGCCGTTTGGCCATCAAGTAGTTTAAGACTTTCACCCACTTGACTCATTCGAACAGTGATATCTGAATCAATCGTTTCAAAATCAAAAGCATGCATGGGTTGACCAAGTTCGATCATGATGAAATTCAAAATATCAACAACTGGGTTAATCACCCTAATGTTTGAACGCCTTAATTTTTCAACCATCCAATCAGGGGTCGCTCTAGAGCAGTCAACATTTTTTATAATGCGACCACAATATCTTGAGCAGGCTTTTGGTGCCTGAAGATTGATGTTTACGGTTTCATGATGAACCGCTGGGATCGACTCTATCTTAATAGGGTTTAATTTAGACTTTGTAAGCGCATGGATCTCTCTAGCGATACCTTGGATACTCAAACAATCACCACGATTGGGTGTAATATCTAAATCAATAATCACATCGTCAAGATGCAAATATTCCCAAACATCTTCGCCTACTGGCGCTTGATCACTTAACAGAAGTAATCCGTCAGATTTTTCTGACAGCCCCATTTCGGTTGCGCTTAACATCATGCCTTGTGATTTTTCGCCTTTAAAGTCAACTTCCGCCAAGACTTCTTTTCGTTGATGAATAGCAGGCAGATGCGTGCCTATTGGCGCATAGACAACTTTATCTCCAATCGTGATTTCACTAGCAGCTGTCACCACTTGAAATGTTTGATCAAGTACAGACAATTGACATATTTTTAAATGCTTAGCTTTGGGGTGCTCTTCAATTGATGTAAGTTGCCCGACTACAACACCTTGAAAGGGTTGATATGGCGTGACGGCATCAACCTCTAAACCAGCCATGGTTAAACGATGCGTTAATTCAGAGATAGGATTTTTATAATTAACCCACTCATACAACCAATTTTTTGAAAACTGCATAAAGCCTCTTAGCCTGGGAATTGAGAAAGCATGCGACGATCATTATCGTAAAAGGTACGAATATCATCTACGCCATACGTTAGCATCGCAAAACGCTCAATGCCTAGCCCAAAAGCAAAACCTGAATAAATGTTGGCGTCAATAGAGCCGTAACTTAATACTTTCGGATGAACCATGCCACACCCCAAGACTTCTAACCAACCCGTTTGCTTACAAATACGACAACCACGGCCATGACAATGAACACATTGGATATCAACTTCAGCAGAAGGCTCTGTGAAAGGGAAGTAAGAAGGCCTAAATCGAGTAGCGACATTATCCCCAAAGTAGGTTTTAAGGAAACTATCAAGTAATCCTTTTAAATGAGAAAAACTAATATTTTCATCAATGTATAACCCTTCAACCTGATGAAACATCGGTGTATGAGTCACATCGCTATCGTGCCTATAAACACGACCTGGAGCTATCAACCTAATCGGAGGCTTTTGCTTCTCCATCGCTCTAATTTGAACGGGAGACGTATGTGTGCGCAAAACCAACCCATCTGGAAAATAAAAAGTATCGTGCATCGCACGCGCAGGATGATGCTTTGGAATATTTAAGGCTTCAAAATTATAATAATCTGTTTCAATTTCTGGCCCCTCTTCAATCGAAAACCCCATTTCTAAAAAGATTTGGTTGATACGATCTAAAGTTACCGTAATAGGATGAAGGCTGCCCTGAGCATTTTTCCTGCCCGGTAAAGTCATGTCGACTTTTTCCTTCGCTAATTTTTCATGAAGTGAAGCTTCTTCGAGAGAAACTTTTTTAGCAGCAATGAGTGACTCAATTTCTGACTTCGCTAAGTTAATAGCTTGGCCTTGAGATTTTCGCTCCTCTGGTGATACATTTTTCAAATCTTTAAGCCGAAGGGTTACTTGCCCTTTTTTTCCAAGAAAGGAAATGCGTACATGCTCTAAGTCTTGAATGGTCTTCGCTAAGGCAATAGCGCTACCAGCATTTTTTATAAGATCGCCCATCTCTGGCATGATAAAATTTCCCTGTAGTGAGGCGCAAGGCCTCACCCAGTGTAGTCGTTTAACCTAGCGCTTTCTTTGCCATCTCTGCAATTTTTGCAAAAGTATCAGCTTGAAAAATAGCTAAATCACTTAAGACTTTACGATCAACTTCAATGTTTGCCTTTTTAAGGCCATTGATGAAGCGACTGTAAGATAAACCATGTAATCTTGCACCAGCGTTGATACGAACAATCCATAGACGTCTGAATTGGCGTTTACGTTGACGTCTGTCACGGTAAGCATATTGACCTGCTTTTGTGACAGCTTGTTTTGCAACTTTATATGTACGCGAACGCGCGCCATAATAACCTTTTGCAAGTTTTAAAATTTTCTTATGTCTGCGGCGTGCCTGAACACTACGTTTTACTCTAGCCATGATTTATCCTACCTTGCGTCATACGGCATCATTTGTGCCACTGCTTTTACATCTTGAGCTGCCATAACACCGTTACCACGTTGCTGACGTTCTTTTTTATCAGAGCGTTTGGTATTACCGTGAGCCCGCAATGCACGACGAAAGCGTACTTTACCGCTGGCCGAAAACTTGAAACGCTTTTGCGCTCCCCGCTTTGACTTGATTTTATTTTTCTTTACTTTTTGTTTTGAACTCATTTGAGAACTCCGCTATTTTTTACTAACTGGTGATACAATCATCACCATTTGACGACCTTCAAGCTTTGGCATTTGGTCAACTTGACCAATATTGTCAAGATCCTTGATGATCCGTTCGAGTAAGTCTTTGCCCAATTCCTGATGGGTGATTTCTCGCCCACGGTATCTTAAAGTGACTTTGACTTTATCTCCTTGATTTAAGAAAGACTTCAGGTTGCGTAGTTTTACCTGGTAGTCCCCTTCACCCGTCACTGGACGAAACTTTATTTCCTTTAACTTGGCAGCTTTCTGTTTTTTCTTGCCTTTTCTGGCTTCAAAAATAAATTTGCCATAGTCCATGATCCGAACAACTGGTGGCTCAGCATTTGGCGAAACTTCAACTAAATCTAGTTTCAGTTTTTTAGCCATATCTATCGCTTCGCGTGGGCTCATGATGCCTACGTGCGTACCTGGTCCCAACACAGACACATCCAAAACACTCTCTGGATCGACTAAACGTATTTTAGGTGCCACGATGGCTTGATTAACCCGAACACGCTGCTTTTTACTTCCGCCGTTATTAATGGCTTTCTCTCCTAATCTAATATGCTCGGCATGGCACACTCATGAATAAGCTTGTCTTCAAACTCATTCAAGGTTAATGCCCCCAAATCCTCACCATCTCTGGTTCTTACTGAAACTGTTTGTTGGTCAACTTCTTTATCACCAACAACAACTAAGTAAGGGATCCTTTGAATAGTGTGCTCGCGAATTTTAAACCCTATTTTCTCATTTCTCAAGTCAGTCACAACTCTCAGGCCCCTTTTTTGCAATTTATTTGCAATTTCAGTGCAATACGGCCCTTGAGAGTCCGTAATATTTAGAATGGCAACTTGATGAGGTGCTAGCCATGCAGGGAAATTGCCTGCGCAGTGCTCGATCAAAATACCAAGGAATCTCTCAAAAGTACCTATAATGGCCCGATGAAGCATCACTGGAGTTTGTCGATTACCTTGCTCATTAACGTATTCAGCGCCAAGGCGCCCTGGCATAGAAAAGTCTACTTGCATCGTGCCACATTGCCATATACGGCCAATACAGTCCTCTAACGAGAACTCTATCTTCGGACCATAAAATGCACCCTCTCCGGGTTGTAGCTCCCAGTCTAGCTTTTTATCGTTTAGGGCACGCTCTAAAGCCTGCTCTGACTTATCCCAAACCTCATCAGCACCGACTCTCTCTACTGGGCGTGTTGACAACTTAACGAGAATTTTTTCAAATCCAAAATCATGATAAACCTTAAAGACCAAATCAATAAAGCTCGAAACCTCTTCTTGAATTTGCTCTTCAGTACAAAAAATATGAGCGTCATCTTGCACAAAGTTTCTAACTCGCATGAGACCATGTAATGCGCCAGATGGCTCATTTCTGTGGCATGATCCAAATTCAGCTAAGCGCAAAGGTAAATCACGATAACTCTTAAGACTTTGATTATAAACCTGAACATGGCAGGGGCAATTCATGGGTTTAACAGCATAAACCTTGTCATCAGTCTCTACAGCAAACATCTCTTTGCCAAACATAGCAAGATGCCCTGACTTTTCCCACAATGAGCTATCAACAATGGAAGGAGTATGGATTTCTTTGTAACCGTTATTATCCAACAAATGTCGAATATAGTGTTGTAACAATAAATATTGAGTCCAACCCTTAGGATGCCAGAAGACCATCCCAGGCGCTTCTTCTTGCATATGAAACAACTCATAGCGTTTACCTAGCTTTCTGTGATCACGCTTAAGGGCTTCTTCTATGCGGTTCAGATGACCTTTAAGGTCTTTTTTGTTGGCCCAAGCTGTTCCATAGACTCTTTGAAGCATTTCATTCTTAGAATCTCCTCTCCAATATGCCCCTGCAAGTTTAGTTAACTTGAAGGCTTTTATTTTGCCAGTCGAGGGCACATGCGGACCTCGGCATAGATCAATAAAATCACCTTGCTTATAAAAACTTAAAGGCTCATCTCCAGGAATATCTTCAATAATTTTAACTTTATAAACTTCACCTTTAGCTTCAAAAAGCTTAATGGCCTCTTCTCTTGATAAAATAGAGCGCTCAATGGTTAAATCTTCTTTAGCAAGCTCGAGCATCTTTGCTTCAAACTTCTCTAAGTCTTCAGGGGTAAATGCCTTTTCATAGGAGAAATCGTAATAAAAGCCATTATCTATCACAGGACCAATCGTTACCTGCGCCGACGGATAGACCGATTGGACCGCGTGAGCCAAAAGGTGGGCACAAGAATGACGAATGATATCAAGACCTTGCTCATCCTTTTCAGTTACAATTGAAAGTGTGGTATCTTGCTCAATGACTGTTGAAACATCAACTGTTTGACCGTCAACAACACCCGCCAGTGCTGCTTTTGCAAGACCGCTCCCAATGCTGTTGGCGACATCATAGACGGACACAGGCTTATCGAAGCTTTTCTGAGTCCCATCTGGCAAGGTAATAATTGGCATACTTGATCCTAAATAATTAACCACAAAATCTGCAAGGCTCTAAGGATACGCAAATATTTAACTATTAAAAAGTTTTTGTCAAAACCAACCCCATATATCCGTGAATCAAGCCACAAAGGTAGTTAACCAAGTACCGTAGAGCAATCTAAGTACATCAATAAGCTCAACCTCTAATCTCTTTAATTTTGCAAGCCTTACTTGTACCATAGAGTCAGGATAATTCACGGCCTGCAACCATCTTGCTGGCATCTACTTCCATGGATTTAAGGCTACCTGCATGCAACGAAACCAAGCTCTTCCTAAGATCTATGCCATCATCCTGATCGAAGGTTTTGTCACTGTTTCCTTAGAAATATTAAGTATTCGTCAATTAATCCCATTTGTTGGTAACAGCGTCACTGTCACTAGCCTTATTATTGGAACTTTCTTATTATTCTTAGCGCAAGGTTACCAAGCAGGTGGCAAGGTCAAAGCTCATTATAAAGAGCGCCTTATCTACAACTTCTTAGCCGCTGGTGTGATTCTTGGTTTTGGGTTTTCTTATCCCCTTATGGATGTTTTTTTTCAAGTTTGCCACATAATTTTTGGTGACCATTTGCTGCTGAGTCTTACTCTCTTCCTTTTATGTATCGTAGCACCTAGTGTCTTCTTACTTGGCCAAACCATCCCTATCACCATGCATTTAAGCGATAACGGCAGCTCTGCAGGCACTATTGGCGGCAAAGTATTGCACTTAAGTACGCTTGGCTCATTTTTAGGCGCTGTACTTACCTCATTAATCTGTATGCGATACTTAGGTGTTGCTCATACCGTTTTTCTCAACTATGTTTTGCTAGTACTTCTGATTGCAATGATTACTATCAAGCGCATAGAAACTTTTCATTGGCTATTGATTGGGGTGTGTCTAGCTATCCCAGTTTACAAAATGAATGCCTCTTTCGAAAAAGAAGTTTTCATTCGAACAACTAACTATGCCAATTATCGCATATCACCAACATCTGATTTTTACGGTAGCTCTGGAAAAATCTTTATTTCAAATCGCTCTTATAGCTCCTACATCAATCACGAGGGACAAGGATTTCCATATATTGAAAAAATAAAGGACATTATCAAAGATCTAGGGCTTAAAAATAAAAGAATTTTAGTCTTAGGCGCAGGGGGATTTGTTTTAGGTTATGATGACACCCAAAATGAATATACCTACGTAGATATTGATGGACAATTGCCAGATATTATTGAAAGAAATAATTTTGTGAACAAGATCAATGGGCAAGTCGTTATTAACGATGCCAGGCAATTTTTGCTTAAAAATAAAAAACCGTATGACATGATTGTGGTTGATGCTTTTAGTCATACTAATGCAATTCCTATGCACCTAACGACTCAAGCTTTTTTTAAGTTAGTGCGCACAAACCTTACTGACCAAGGGATTGCTGTCTATAATATGATTATAGATCCATGGCTAAAAACTGCCTATGCACAAAACATTGATAACACCCTGAGAAGTGTATATGAGCATTGCCTCAACACACCTATAACCTTTAAAAATCAGCCCACTAATAATGTTTATGCGTGCACAAAGGTTGAGCGAAGTCGTAACATATACACGGATAATTATAATGATAATGATATTGACATGTTTGGAAATCGGTAAAACGAAGACCTCAAAACTGTGGCTGATGACATTTGAAAACTCCGTCAAACAACCATACTAACTGATAGGTCATTCGAATAATTTTTTGAGCCAGCTCATTACCAAACTCATTGATTGCGCTTAGTTCACAAGGCTCTGCGCTTGCTGAATTCGAATTAAAACATAAAATCAGAATTCTGCAAATCTGCCATATCAAATTCTTGCAAAACCAAAGTGCCACCATCCAAAGTAATCATTGTATCTGTACCAACTTGAGCTACATCTAATTCGCTCACATCATTGGCTGCAAGATTCAAGTGACTTAAATCAATCTGATCGCCATCATCTTGATTAAAGTCTGTGATGATATCATCACCAAACTGTACAACCCCACCCAAGTCTTCTAATCCCTTAAGGGAAAAGACATCTCTAGAGCCGCCGCCTGTAAGGATGTTGTCACTTTCATTCCCAATTAAGATATCGAGAAAGTCAGTGCCAATCAAATTTTCAATAGAGATTAGATAATCATTGCCTACATTGGTTTCACCAGGATCAAAGGTGTGTTCCTGCAGATCCACGGTGACACCAAGCCCTGAAGCTGAAGGAAGCACGTTGTTGTTCTGGCTTATCTGCTGCGCACTTAACGCAAAGTCATAAAATTGAAATAAAGCAATGTCTCCTTCAAAGTTTTTTGGATCGGTATTTTGGCTGTAATTTGGTGAGGTTCCATTTACACCACCGAGGGATGATCCATCAGAGCCAGCCCAATTATTGACATTAGGTACCCCAGAAATGCTACCAGCATCTTGTCCATTCACATACAAAGTCAAGGAAGAGTTCAGTGAGTCATTAAAATCTCTATCATAGACACCGATGACTTGCACAAACTCAGAACCATCAATTTTAGTGTTTTCATTGAATAAATTGTAATCTGTTATAACAATTTCATGAACTAATCTATTGGCGGCATTTTTTGCGGTCATGGTGATAGTTGAGTTACTTCCATTCCAAGCCAACGAGGTGCCGTTAAAGTTACCACCCGTTTCAAAGAGAATATCTATGTCTGAATCAAATTCCGGTCTAAACCAAAGTTCAAATGAAGCATCTTGCGAACTGACTCCAGGGTACAAGACAGGAAGCGAAGGGAAGTTTATCTGTTGAGTACCAGTCATGTGATACGCCTGTGAGAAGTACTCTGAATCTGTCATTTCTATAATATCAACACTATTAGCCATGGCTGTTTCTTCATCCACTTTAATAGAAAAAATGGGCTCAACTCTATTAGCATTCATGGCAATGATGTTAGAGCTTAGCAATATAGCATTTGAATAATCAGCGGTGTCTGAGCCAGCACCACCATCGAAGGTATTATCACGGCTGTCTCCAATAAATACATCGTCAAATTGAGAGCCAAGAACATGCTCAATGGCTGTCAAACTGGTTAGGCCATTATCTAATAACTGTAAGACATGATCGGTATCTGGCCCGCTGTAACCAATTCGTATAATATCAATTGAGCCAATATCATGAAATAGAATATCAATATCATGAAGACCTTCTGACAACTCCATCATATACGTACCAGCCGTATGTAGATTACCCGAACCATTCGTTGAATAATAGTAGTCATCAACCAAGACAACTTCTCCATTGATGCTCAGAGAAGATGCATCGTCTGAGTTCAGGACAAAAGTATATAATCCTGCTACATGGATTTGCAGCTTCGATGAAAAGCTTGCTCCAAATAAATCTGAGTGATATAACTCACCACCATTATTGATGTTATCAATCTGGGCTGAATTATAAGGCGTTAACATTTGATCTTGAAACACATACGCCAAGTCAATACCTTGTATGTAGCCTGTACGACTGGGGCTAAAGCCCTGATGAATACTTGCCCCTAAAGTCTCCAGATTACTAAAATTACGAGTAAAAAGTTCAAAGTATACAACGTCATGGTGCCCACGATATCTATCACCTTCAGCATGCCCTCCCTGCCCAAGACCGGTCAGTAAGTTAACATGAACGGATTCATCAGAGCTTGTATAATCAACGGTGTCATACCCTTCACCGCCATCCAAGATGTCAGCTCCTAATCCACCTATGAGAGTATCGTTGCCCAAACCACCAATTAATTCATTTGCTTCTTCATTGCCAATTAAAATATCATCAAAGCGAGATCCTTCAATATTTTCTATTTGTGAAAATGTGTCGCCTTGAGCCTCATCCCCAATACCTATATTAGTACCTAAATCAACAGTCACACCTTGATTAGCATGGACATAGCTAGCAGTGTCAATACCAGCGCCACCATCAAGTTGGTCAGCACCACCGCCTCCCTCCAACTTATTATTCCCCAAATCACCAACAAGAATGTCATCATAAGCAGAGCCGATAATATTTTCGATGGATGACTCTATTGGCACTGAGTTATGAAGACTATCATCTAGTAGAGTAATGATATCATTGGTATCAGGCCCACTAAATCCCACTTTAAGGAAATCACCACCTTGACCTTCTTTGTAAAAAATCTCAATAGTGTGTTCACCTTGCGTTAAATTGATATCAATTTCACTGGCTTGAAAAATGTCATTATTAGCGAATACATTTGAATCATCATAATCATCTAAAAGAATGGTTTGTCCATCAATGACTATCGAAGACTGGTTATCAGAATTAAGATAAAACTTATAATCCCCTGCATTAACGATACTAAGCATAGCTGTAAACTTAACACCATAATTATCACCAAAATGACCATTGGTTGTAGTCACTTGATCTAAAACTTCAGAGGCTTTGTAAGATGGTTGGATATTGCCTTGAAAAATGTAGTTCAGATCAACCCCAGGTACAAATCCACTTTGAACCAAAGATTGGCCGCTAGCAATAATAGCCTCTAATTCCAGAACAGTATCACCAGCACCTTCAAAAACCTCATAATAAATTGTACGATGTGAATCTGTATAGATATCTCCTTGCGCATCGCCTCCTAAACCTCGTCTAAGGTGCAAGTTGACATTGACCGATTCTGAAGAATCTGAATAGTCAACCGTATCTATACCTTCGCCACCATCTAATAAATCTGCTCCACTGCCCCCAACAAGAACATCGGATCCAACGCCAGCAATTAGAGTATCATTACCTGATCCACCATCAAGAAAATCATCATCTACTAAATAGATCGTGCTATCATCAAAGACGCTCAAGCTTAAATAATCAAAAAACACAAAAGAAGATGGCGTGCCACCCGTGCGCTCAATGGTTAGCACATTAGATCCAAGCAAAGCGCCTACATCCTGGGCCTCAAATTGAACAGTGATCACCTGGGACCCGCCAGAGCTCACATCAATATTTTGCTCTGTATGGAAGGTCTGCCCATTTATTGAAAAAGCTAAATCATGAATGGAGCCTGCTTTGGCGTTAAAGAGCTCAACCTCGAATGTAAAGATGGTATTTCGTGACCCTAACTCATTAGGTGTTAGTTGAAAGTAGATGTGTGAGAATGGATCGAATGCAGAAATAGCTCGGTCAAACCCTATCTCATCTGTGCCAATACCATTGTTCCATGGCTCAGGACCATCCTCCCAAACGTCGCCTCCAAACCTTGAGTAGTCGCCATTTTCAGCATAGAAGTTATCTAGTAATTCACTATTTGGCTCAAACTCAACTATGCTTTGATTGTCTTCACCAAAAAACCAAACGACCTCATCAACAAACTGATGTCTTCCACCATAGATCGTATCATTACCCTCGCCACCAAAGAGCCTATCAGAGCCAGAGCGCCCATCGATGATATCATCACCTTCGTTGCCAATGATTTGATTATCTTGCTCATCGCCCATCAATATATCATCAAAGTGAGAGCCCGCAAGATTTTCAATATTCTCAAAAGTATCACCCGTTGCATCGCCTTGGTATCCATCGTTATTCCATAAGGATACCTGAACACCACTCCCAGAGGATACGTAACTGGCTGTATCTATGCCCGAGCCACCATTGAGGACATCTGCCCCAGATCCACCTTCAAGTAAATCCTCACCGCGTCCACCATTTAATAAATCTTGACCTGCACCACCAAATAAGGAATCATTATCTTCAATATCTAAGCCATTAGTATCTACAGATGTTAAGTTAAGGGTGTCAAACTGTATCCATGAAAAATCAGTACCACCTGTTCGCTCGATGGTTAAAACATTTGAACCTATGATGGCACCAAAATCTGCGGCATCAAACTCAACTGTAATAAACCTTGATTGACCACTACTAATCGTTATATCTTGCTCAGCATAGAATGTATTACCATTCAGATGAAACGCGATATCATGACTGGAGCCTTCATTTGGTTGGAATAACTCAATGAAAAATGTAAATTTTGTCTCAGGCGAACTAAGTTCATTTTCATCCAATTGAAAAAATATATTAAAGATTGGGTCTCCTGACGTAACACTTCTCTCAAATCCTAAGTCATCTGTTGAAATACCATTATTGAGCGGCTCTTGCCCATTCGTCCAGTTCTCTCCACCAAGGGACGTATAATCCCCATTTTCAAAATAATAGTAACTTGTGATATCGCCTATTTCTTGCTCGAATTCTCCTGTACTATTATTATCTTCCCCAAATTGCCATATAAGCTGCTCAGCAACATCCAGCCCACCATAGATAATATCGTCACCATCATTTCCAAACAAAATATCAGAGCCCAACATGCCCTTTAAAACATCATCTCCACCTTGACCCATCATTTGATTTTGACCATTGTCTCCAACAAGAGTATCGTCAAAGTTAGATCCTTCCAGGTTCTCAATGCCTTCTAAAGTATCTCCTGCTGCATGACCAAATTTAGCCACGTTATTGATTAGTGAAACCTCAACGCCTTGATTGGAGGATGCATAGCTGGCTGTATCAATACCTTCTCCTCCAATTAACATATCATCACCCATACCACCCTCAAGGTGATCATTTCCTGCACGTCCATCAAGTTTATTTGTCCCTGAACCACCAATGATGACATCATCATAATTTGATCCAATAATGTTTTCGATGGTTGTTGTTTTTGACCCTATATTGATAAGGCTCCCGTCTAACAAACTGATCTCGCCATTGGTATCTGGCCCACTGAACCCAGCCTTAAGAAATTCAGTCTCTACAGTTTCAACAAAAAATATTTCAATGAGATGCTCACCTTGCGTTAAGTTCAATTCTACTTCACTAGCTGTTTGATACAAGCCATCTCTCTCCAAAATGTTTGATGTATCAAAGTTATCAGTAACGATGGTTTCGCCATCAAGAGCAATGGCAGACTGATTATCTGAGTTCAAATAAAAACGATAATCACCAGCATTCACAATATTAAGCAAAGCCGTAAATCTAACACCATAATTCTCATCAAAATCTGTGAAAGTAACTCTCTCTAAAACTTGAGAGGCATTGTATGATGGCTGAGTATTATCATTAAAAATGTAGCTTAGATCGAAGCCAGAAATAAATCCACTGGTACTTGAAGTCGCCCCACCCGCTATCAGAGCTGGGAGGTCAGAAATATTACCACCTGTTCTAAAGACTTCGTAATAGATCGGATTTAAAGCATCAAAGGTATCGCTCTGCATAGAAGCATCATTTTGAACATAGACATCCCCATGAGCATCTCCCCCCAATCCGCGTGCTAGCAATAAACTAACCTGGACAGCTTCCTCTGAGGAAGAATAATCAACGGTATCAGTGCCTTCTCCACCATCAAAGGTATCTGGTCCTTCTCCTCCTATGAGCGTATCATCGCCTGCATCACCATTTAAAATATCAGCACCATCTCCACCATCTAGAATATCAGCACCATCTCCACCTAAAAGCGTATCAATGCCCTCTCCTCCAATTAGCAGGTCACAACCCATACCACCCTCAATGTGATCATTTCCTGCACGCCCATCAAGTTTATTCATCCCTGAATCACCAATAATGATATCGTCATCATTGGATCCAATAATGTTTTCGATGGTTGAAATTTTGTTTCCAACTAACTGATTATCTAATAGCTGTAATTGTCCATCAGTATCAGCTCCTTGATATCCGATTCTAATGAAATCACCACCACCACCTTCTTTAAATAGGACTCTTACTGTATGTAATCCTGAGCTTAATTCCATTGATCCATGGCTTGATACGTTACGTGGTGTTTGATCTATCCCTTCTCCAGATATAAAATAATCATCAGAAACAACAAGATGTCCATCAATATACAACTGAGACTCATCATCTGAATTAAGCTCAAAGAGGTAAGTGCCTCCAGCATTAATATTGAGCATTGTTACAAAGACCACACCATAATTTTCATTAAACCGCGTGGGGCCACCTTCAGTGACATCAGGGATCTGAATAGGAGTGTAAGGAGTAAAGTTCCCTTCAGGAAATATATAGGCTAAATCAATTCCCTGAATATCACCTGAACAAATAGGCATAGCTCCATTATCAATTAAATCTAGGAGATTACCTACGAAACGCCCAGATCCTTGATACAGCTCAAAATATGCGGATTGCGTACTTTGAGCTATCCAATCACCCTCAGCATCCCCACCAGTACCAACCCCTGTCGATAAATTAACCTGAACTCCTGCACTCGATCCTGAGTAATCTGCCGTATCTATGCCACTTCCACCATGAAGAAAGTCAGAGCCAGGACCTCCAATGAGAATATCATTCCCACCTTTTCCAAAAATAGAATCAGGCCCAATGCCCCCATTGAGGATATTGTCACTATCATTACCAATAATAATACTATCAGGACTAACCTCAAGAGACTGCTCAAAGATAATAAATTCGGATTTAGTTAGAGGGTTCTCATCAGGCTTGGTAGATCGAGTTATAGGAGAAGAATGGGTTTCAGATACATTCAAAGGAGCTCGGACTGTATGAAGAGGCGCAGAAAACCCACCACTACTATCAACCTCTATAAGTGCCAGCTCTGTTTCTTCTTCTTCAACATCAGCTATTGGTTGCCTATCATCCATCATAAAAGTAATGAGACCAGGCATGGACTGAGGAAGCTCCATTAGGGTGTCGTTTAAAACGAACACTTTGACTTGAAGATTATAAACAACCGTATCTCCAGTGACACCATCGACAAACAATGAAGCTAATCCGAGACTTGGATCAATCAATAAGTCACCATCAATATTCTTAAGAGTTATCACTTCACGGCCATCAAGGCCAATAATGAATACATTGCCTTTGATGCTCTCTAAAATGATTTCATCATTGCCACCACCTGTGTGGATAACGACATCGCCAACAACATTTTTAACCACGATCCTATCTTGCTCAGGGCTGCCCTCGATCAAAAGATTGCCGACTTCAGAATCTACTTCTATGAGGCCATCGTCATTGTCATCTTTAATAACTTTGTCAATTTTTGGCTCTGACAAATCCTCATCTGGGTCTCGGACTTTGAAGGTTAGTCTACCTTCAAGATTTTTGAATTCAATGTCACTTGTTTGTGATGCGCTCGAGTTAGGAGGTGTGCTAGACGGTTCGTCATTATTATTTGTGATCATAAAATCCTCCCACTTTACGGGGATATTCACCAAAAATGATGAATGTATTGCTGACATTCTTTCAATGATAACCTGGCACATAAGCCAAGACTATAGTCCTTTAGTACTAGAAGCTTCAATCACAGGCACAATAATTGAGCATTTAGATGGCCAATGGCTGATTAAACACTGATTCAAATGAATTTATAATGAAACACGCCTTTAGAGCATAAGTGCTATTTTTTTCTTTGCTTTGCTCTTAAAGCCGTATTGAAAGCCATATTAGCCCATTCGCGCATTTCTTCAATATCTTCAAGAGCTTCTTCAGGTGCCTGAAAATAGGATAACTTGCAATCTTTGCCCTTTTTGAGATATGAAAAAGCCTCAAGGCCTTTTTCACTAAAAGAACTTACAGTTTTCTCGTCTGTTTTAAAATAAAGGGTACTGTCAGCAATGAGCCCAAACATAAGACCATCTAGAAATATGCCATAACCACCAAACATGCGCTTATCATAAACAGGGCCTATGATCTGCATGAGATCAATCACATGAGAGGCAAAAGCCTTTTGACTATCTTGGATCGGCATCATGAATCCCTAAATTTGAAATAAGTAAACAGACTATATCATACAAGAATCTCATGACGTTGTCTTTGTATGGCTTTTCACATTTAGCAGTTGTACGGTCGTCTTGAGAGATGCACTTTTTTTGGCATCTGCCAGCATAAGACAATGCGTGCCTCCTAAAAGAAGACCATGGCAATCTTTCCTATATTCAAATCAAGTAGAATAAAATTGCAAGAAAATGTAGCAGGCTACCCACAAGTACGAAGACATGCCAAATAGCATGCGAGTAATGCAATCTTTCCCAAATAAAAAAGATAATACCTAAAGTGTAAGTCACGCCACCTGTTACTAACAAAATAAATGACTCTAAGGGCAACAGCTCATACAACGGTTTAATCATTGTTAGCCCGCCCCACCCCATGAGTAGATATAACAGAGTTGAGGTTTTTTCAAAGGAGTTTGTGTAAAAAAACTTAAAAACAACCCCCATGAGAGCCAATGTCCAGACCGCAATAAAAACACCCCAACCAAACGGACCTTGCAAAGCGAGTAAAGTAAACGGCGTATATGAGCCAGCAATTAGGATGTAAATAGCACAATGATCTAAAACCTTCAAAACACCTTTGGCTTTAGGATGCTGAATTCCGTGATATAACATTGAAGTTAAATATAAGACAATCACAGAGCTGCCATAAACAGCACTGGCAAGAACAGCCATTTTATGATGATGCACGCTAGAGACACGTATGAGGTATATTAAAGCCGCAATGGATAGAACAAACCCAACAGCATGGATAATACAGTTAAAAATTTCCTCCCTCAGGGTCTCCTTATAAGGGGGTATCTTCATCTTAAACATATTTCAATCTGCCAAACTAAGTATCGCAAGGTCTTTCCTAAGCATAGCGAAATTTTTATCACAAAAACACTGCGTTGTGTGTCGCAACATAGAAAATATCAATAAAGGTGTAATTAACCAATACGATTTAAGTGACTAAACATAAATCAAGGTGTAGATAAAAAATTTATGACATCTATGCCATCTAAAGGAAGGCGCCATGATAGCGCCCCTTGCTTATAGCATTTCTTGATAAACCTTATCTTGAAGTAACAAGCCAGTTGGATCAGCTTTTGTTTTTAAATCGCAAAACTGATTTGCCCATTCAGAGGTTCTAACTCTAACCGGCGGAGTTGGATTATAAATGCAATCTATCACAACTTCGGCCACTTGCTCTGGTGTTTGGTACATCCATTCACCCATTAAGTTATACTCTCTGTTCGTTAAAGATTAAGCTTTTTAACATTGACTGAAGTATTAGCTTGAGCACAAGCATCAAACAGCTCTTAAGCTTTCATCATACAACATGTGTTGCACGGCTTTCTTCGCTTGTAAGATATAATACCTCTAAATCCTATGCTACATTAATTTTCAAACAGAGCCGCTTTAAAGTAAAGTTTGTTATTTTCAATCTTGTAACCTTGTCTAATATTGATAGCTTTTAGAAAGTGCTCGTCGTGCGAAATAACTAAAAGAGCACCGGTATAAGCTTGCAATACTTCAATGACATGAGCCTGAGTACTCATATCTAAGTTATTAGTCACTTCATCTAAAATAAGTAGCTGGGGTGATTTTGAAGCAACAAGTGCTAGACACAGTCTTGCCTTCTCACCACCTGAAAGATATTTTACTTGTGTTTGAACTAAGGTATCATCCTTAAATAAAAAATCTCTTAAGTGACGCCTAATTTGAGTTATATCCCAAGACTTAGCAAGTAGACTTAAATGCTCTAAAGCCGTCATATCCTGCGATAGTTGATTATAATGCTGATCAAGATAGCCAATGTCGCCGACATCAGGTAAACACCATGATCCAGCACTCATAACATGAGAGGATTGTAGCATAGCGTTAACTAAGGAAGATTTGCCACTAGCATTTTCGCCTAAAATGGCAAAGCGATCAGAGCCCATGATAGACAAACTGATGCCTTGAATCAAAGAGCGCCCCGCATACCCAACCATACCATTTTGTACAGATAAGATAGTCTTCGTATGCTCTACTTTGGTTTGAAAATAAAATTTTGGATTGATCGAAGGCTTAGGCTTTAATGCTATTAATTTATCGTCTAGAGCCTGTGAATGTCTCTTAATATCAGATTTTTTCTGCCCTGAAGTTTGGCTGGCACGACTCACTTTCGCATGACTCACGATGGTTGGCCATTTTCTTTGCTTAATACTCTTCTTTCCCTTGTCTCTGCTTTTAGCTGCTCTTGATTGTTCCTTCATGAGTTTTTCATGAGCACATTTCTTTTGATTTTTTACCTGAGATATTTCTTGAATGATCGACAACCTCGCATTGTCAAGCTCATGCAAATAATCCTGGTACGTGCCTTTAAAGACATGAATTTTACCATCTTTCATATGCCATATGATATCAATACAAGAATTGAGAAGCTCTAAGTCATGCGAAGCGACCATCAAAGTGCCCTTAAAGTTTTGAAGCATACGCAATAAGGAGCGTTTGTTCTTGCTATCCAAGTGATTCGTTGGCTCATCTAACAACAGGCAGTTCAGATCATGGCTCATCACAGATGAAAGAGCATGGTTAAAGCACTCAGCACCACTTAAACCAACGTTATTATCAATGATTTGAGGCACGTATCCCATGACCATATCTTTCGATCGCTCAATCGAGCCACTCTCAACCTCTAACAAGCCCTGAATTATCTTGAGTAAAGTTGATTTGCCGCAACCGTTATCACCCACAATGCCAATCCGGCCCATAGGGAAAATGTCAGCTGAGACATTCTCTAGAATAAGCCGATCAGAAAAAGACAAACAGATATTTTTTATGGAAATTGGCTTATGCATAACAATAACCTCTTAAATTTAAAGGACAAATTTTGTCTAGAGTATCTCTAGAAAAACTAGTGATCCTTTAAGAAGGATCTCTTTAAGAGTTAATTGTCATGATTTGGTGCTCTATCGAAGGAAAGACAAGTTTAAGATAATCTGCAAAGACACTCATGTCAAGTGCATTGCAGATATCTTTAAGATAAAAATTAAGCTGAACATTGGATCGCTGAAATCGCTTGCTCTAAAGCCAGCTCATCATTCAAACCTGCTTCAATCCCATTTTGATAAATTCTTGCGAAGACGTCATCTTTGGATTCTTCTTCTCTTCTTTTATTAAATTGAGATAATAATAAAGTTTGCTGTGCATATATTTCTGAAGCAGAGAGCTCTTGGCCAGTCCCTTCAAGAACCATCCTTCTAGCTTGATTTGTTGCTAAGCCATTATCTTCTTCAGCATGGGCCTCTCTGCCTCTCACCACTGTAGACGCCTGACCTGACTCAAATAAAGCTTTAGCTAGCTCAAATTTTTCTTTGTTTGTTCCACGTAACATGTTAGATCCCCTTGATTTATTGTCTATACTGAAATCACTATCCCACAAAGTTTTGCAAAAATGTACTTCAATACGACAAAAGGGGCTAAAATGCTGATAAAATCCGTGTACATACAACGCGTTAGAAAGAAAAGAAATCGGCTATATTTTCAGGAGAGATTCAAATCTTTAACGGCCCTCTTGGGCCTATGTCCAGAGATCAGCTTTCATGTCAATTTCGTTGACTTTAGATAGACTATGCTCACCTAAAATACAATTTTTCATTTGCACAAAACCATGAAGATCGCCAATCACTAAAAACCAAACCTGGACATGGCTTTGCCCATGCTTCATGACAACTGAAGGACTAAAACTAACGAAAACAACTCCAAAGCTAAAATGGTCACCATGCACACGATATAAATTATCTTTTACCATATTTTGAAATTTTGGCATTAGTTTCAGCTCGAGAACATCACTAATGGCATAGCAAGGATAATGATTAGCTTTTAACCTATATAAAATTAATTTTGAAACTAGCCCGCTAGTCCATCTTGCATTTATCTCTCCAACCAACAACTCGTCTTCTTTTATAAAAAAATCTATGCCAAACGTATAACCTTGCGGATGAGTAAAACCAAGCTGCCTCATATATGTCACAACGTTTGACAAGGCGCTTAGATGCTCAGGCTTGAGTTTGATATTAGGATGCCAGTATTGATCATGAGTGACCAAAACTTGGCGCACATTGTCAATTTCAAAAGTATCATCTTGCATTTTTATATCGACAGCCATTTCTTTATATTCAAGCAAATTCAGCTTTTCTTGCAACAAACATTCAAATTCAGAATCAAAGCCACTTAAACCTTTATGACATGCCTCAGGATCCTTCACTTCAAAAGTGTTCGTGGCACCACCCATGCCCATGAATTTTGCGATAACTCCTGAGCTACGTCTGTCAAAAAATTGGTGAACTTCTTTTGACAAGACCTCACTCTTCTTGATCACTAGAGACTTAGGGATAGGTATATTATAATCTAACGCATTTCGAGCCAACTCAAATTTAGAATGGCCCTGTTGACTTATTTTTAAGAGATTTTGATTCTCAATATAAGAAACATTTTGAAAACCATAACCACAGCAAATGAGCTTGCCTGATGATTGTTTATGATTAAAAATTTCAGCGTAAAAATTATCCCTAGAAAAAAAGTGCATATGATTTTGAGGCAAAATATCTAACCCTATCTCTAATGCAAGCTTATAGTGCCATTGAAAGAGATCGTGCCACTTAGGATGTCTAAAGTCACTAAATAAGGCAACATGAGATTTTGGTTGAGCTGCTATAATAAAAGCTTGTTGATACTTGCCAACGGCGTTGAGCTCTAATTGATGCTGCTCACGCAAGCGTGACGGCAAATCTTTAAAGGGTAGGAATCTGGTTGTCTCATCTGCATAGAATGAGTAAAAAACAGACTCCTTCACATTCGGTGCAAATGGTCCAAGGTTTAAAAATGATTTGTTGTTCATCATACATCAACCACTTGGCTAGGCATTAAAGTCAATCCAACACGAGCTCAATTCACAGTTTATGGCTTATTCAATAAACCACAATAACCTTGAAATTCATTCAAAAACAGATCATGGTCACTTGTATATAAATTAAACATTATCTTTATACTGCTCCAACTGCTCATGAAGCACTTGGTCCACCTCGTGAGGCGGCTTTGTATTTTTAGCCAACAACTGGTAAATAACAGGAATGAAATATAAAGTTAAGAAAGTCATCATCAGGACCCCAAAGAAGATAACGATACCTAAAACATACCTTGTTTCTTTACCTGCTCCCATGGAATAAATGAGGGGTAATGAGCCCATGATAGTGGTAATAGCCGTCATCACGATTGGTCGAAATCGAATCTGAGTAGCCTCTATGATGGCATCTTTAAAAGCCACACCTTGATCACGTAACTGATTAATGAATTCCACAATGAGGATCCCATTTTTTGCAGCTAAACCTACAAGCATAATCAAACCAATTTGACTATAAATATTTAGAGTTTGTCCTGTTAACCATAATCCAACGAGCGCCCCAAACACGGCTAAGGGCACTGAAAACATGATAACAAATGGATGAACAAAGCTCTCAAACAAAGCAGCCATCACTAAATACACAATCACAAGAGAAAGCAGGAAAATAAAATAAATGGATGATCCTGTTTCCGTGTAGTCGAGAGACTGCCCTTTGTAGTTAATGATAGCGTCACTTGGTAAATGCTCTTTAGCGAGTGCATTTAAATAAATAAGTGCTTCCTCCAAAGAGTAGCCTTCTGCTAAATTTGCCTCAATCGTAATACTACGAAGTCTATTATACCTATTTAAACTCGCAGCATCTGCGAAGTCGCGATAGGTAATAAGATTCGATAATGGAATGAGTGTCTCTGACTTATTTGATCGAACATATATGTTTTTCATATCTAAAGCTGTTTTTTGGAGG
Organism: uncultured Francisellaceae bacterium; assembly: GCA_964351745.1. GTDB lineage: Bacteria > Pseudomonadota > Gammaproteobacteria > Berkiellales > Berkiellaceae > CAYNJF01. The sequence goes on along the minus strand of CAYGPI010000004.1, from coordinate 54,818 downwards.
CTACTTTCACCTTCAAGAATCACGTCATATTCTTCGCCACGCTCTATAAAAGTGGTGACGTGTCTTGAGCCCAACATAGTTTCAAGTGTTTTATTAATATCAATGAGTGAAACACCTAAATCCCCAGCCCTATCTTTTTCAATTCGAATAGCTACTTGAGGCTTCGTTTCTTTGTAATCATGATCAAGCTCTAACAAGTTGGGATTCTCGCTTGCCTTTTCAAGAAGAATATCGCGCCATTTGGCCAATTCCTCATAACTTGATCCACCTAAAACAAACTCAACTGGTTTGCCTAACCCTCGAGATAAGCCTTGTCTTACCACTGGAAAAATTTTGACACCAGATAAATCTTGCGTCAGTCTTCGTATTTCACTCACGTAGTGCCAAACTGGCTTTCGACCGGTGTCCCAATGCTTAAGAACAATGATACCAATACCACCACTAAAATTTTGAGTACTACTGAGTGATCTGGGAGCACGTATCAGTAATCGATGAAATTCTTGGCTATCAACAAAGGGCATTAGCCTTGCTTCTATTTCTTCCATGTAAGAAGAGGTAAATTCATAGGATGAACCTTCTGGCGCAGAGACAATCATAAAAATGACACCCCGATCTTCTTTAGGTACAAACTCTCCAGGAACTTTCTTTAAAATAAGCACTGTTGAACCAATAATAACAACAAAGCTGATCACAACAATCATCGGATGTGACAATAGGAATTTCAGGGAAGATGAGTAACAGGCTGTTGTTTTTTCTATCACTTTATCAAGATAGACACTTAAAATATTTTTTTTCGCATGTTGTTTCATGATTCTTGATGCTAACGCTGTGCATAGTGTTAACGCAACGAAGCTAGAAAAGATAACTGCTGCGACCATGGCGACAGCAAATTCAGAGAACAACCTTCCAACATCACCCTCTAAAAAGGTGATTGGAATAAAAACAGCCACAAGAACCAAAGTCGTCGCAATCACAGCAAAGCCGACTTGACGACCGCCTCTAAAAGCAGCTAAAAGTGGAGGCTCGCCTTTCTCTAGACGTCGATGTATATTTTCTAGAACGACAATAGCATCATCCACAATCAAGCCAATCGCTAAGACTAATGCTAAGAGCGTGAGTAAATTGATGGTATAACCAAAAATCCAAAGAATAATAAACGTCGCAATTAAGGACACAGGCACTGTAACCGCAGGTATAAGCATCGCTCGGACATTACCTAAAAACAGGTAAATAACTAAAATGACTAAAGTAATAGCGATAAAAAGTGTCTTGTATACTTCATCAATTGAGTTCTGTATAAAAATACTAGTATCATAGCTTTGGTCGAGAGTCATCCCTTCTGGCAACTGCTGATTCACGACTTTCATTTTTGCTTTTACACGATTGGCGACGTCTAAAGTGTTAGCTGTAGACTGCTTAATGATTCCTATGCCAACCATCGGCTCGCCATTGCCTCTAAAAAAGCCTCGCTCTTCTACTGGTGCAATCTTTACTCTTGCAACATCGCCTAACCTTACTAGGTAACCCTCTTCCCCTTGAACGATGACCAATTTCTCAAAATCTTGAGGAGTATTATAAGCTCTATCAACTCTTACAGTGAAATCTTTCATGATGGACTGTATTTGTCCTGCCGGTAATTCAACATTCTCTCTTAATAGAGCCTGCTCAATATCTCCAACTGTCAAAGCTCGTGCTGCCAACTCTTTTCTGTCTAGCCAAATTCTCATGGCTTTTTCTTTGGAGCCACCAATGCGAACCCGAGCAACACCATCTAATGCTGAAAACTGATCTTGCAAGTATCTTCGAGCATAATCTGTTATTTCCATCACAGACATATTTTTACTATTAAAGTTCAACCATATAATGACATCATCATCAGAGCTTGCTTTTTCTATCTCTGGTGGATCTGCTTCATTGGGCAAATTATTGATAACCCCAGATACTCGATCTCGAACATCGTTGGTAGCGTCATCTATATTTCTTGAGATATCAAACTCAATGCTAATCTGAGAGCGACCATCTTGGCTGCTGCTTGAAATGAACCGAACGCCTTCTATCCCTGCAACTCTATCTTCTAAAAGCTGTGTTATTCTTGTTTCAACAATACTAGCTGAGGCGCCCTGGTATTTCGTTGTAATAGAGACCACTGGGGGATCTGTGTCTGGATATTCTCTCAAAGGCAACTTTAAGAACGAAACAACACCAAAAACAATAATAAGAAGACTCATCACTGCCGCAAATACAGGTCTTTTAATTGAGTAGTCTGAAATCATCATTCTGACATTTCTCTCAATTGTGGTTGCTTTTCTAGAATTTCAATCGTCACTTCTTGGCCTGGCCTTGTTCGGATCTGCCCTCGTGTCATCACCTGGTCACCAGAGTTTAATCCACCGGTGACTTCAACCCATCCCGCCATTTGTTTTCCTATTTGAATTTCCTTTTGTACAACCATGTTATTTTCTGTTACATAGACAAAACTTTTGTTTTGCAACTGAATCAAAGACTCCTCGGGGATCATCAAAGCTTCTCTTTTATTCCTAAACAAAGTAACGCTTAGCAACAAGCCTGGCTTTAGGATTTCTTCAGGATTTGGTAAGATTGCACGAACAACAACAGAGCGTGTTATAGGATTAACTCTAGAGCTAATTTTTGTAATTTTCCCACGAAATATCTTATTAATAGCGTTTGACTGTGCTTCAATTGGTAGTCCTTCATGAACGACATCTAAAAAAACGGATGGCACTGAAAAGTCTAATTTAATCTGACTGATATCATCTATCGTTGTAATTAAGCTACCAGGCTCAACCAACGAGCCAACACTGACTTTCCTTAAGCCTAAAACACCATCAAATGGTGCTTGTATAATTTTATCATTAATACGAGCTTGAATTTCATCAACTCGACTTTTGCTTATGATTAGCAGAGTTTGTCGAGCATCATATTCATTTTTTGCAGCTGCATTACTCTTCAATAGATTTGAGAGCCTTTTTAACTCTCGCTCGTTCTCTTCAACCTGGGATCTAGCTGCTCCCAATTGAGCCTGCTCCTCAGCTTGATCTAAAATAGCCAAGATATCGCCTTGCTTTACCTTTTGACCATCTTCAAATTTAATTTCAATCAGCTTATCTGTTGAGTTTGCAGTAACATCAACCGCCTCATTGGCAAAAGCCGTTCCAAGAGCTTCAATCTCATCATGAATCGTGTAGGATGCGACAGGAAAAACCTGAACTTGTAGAGTTTGAGATGCCTGCTGTTCTAAATTCGTATTTTGATAATGGTTAAAGTAGTACATGCCACCGATGGTGGCGGCTAGAATCAATAAAGTCGCTATCCACTTACCCACTGTTAATCCTTACACAAGTATTCTTTCACTAATCTTATTACGATACGTTATGGGATGATAGCCTAGAAAGCATCTAAGGTTTTTAACTAATAACACACAGATCAGGCATACCCAATGCATACGACATGCCAAAGAAGTTCTGACTGCAATAAAACGCTTACATCCGTTCTAATTCGCAGGATCAAGAAAATTTATACACTGGATGCTGCACAAAAGTCCAAAACTGACCTACAATTATACGTGAGTTACTAACCTTAAAATTTATAGACCATCTTTCCTTAGGAGAACTGAAATGAAATCATCAATTTTTTTAAAACATATTCAAGGGTTATTCATTTGCCTGATGATGTTGCCAGCCTTATCTTATGCTGAAAATAACAACAGTCACTTTCCTACAGAGATGTATGTATCTGGTGATTTCTCTTTACCTATCCCTGATGGATTTGAGAATTACGGAAAATCTCAAATGTTAGGTGGTGAAGTTAGCATGTACGTTGAGAGCTCTCTTAGAGCGAGCCTTACCTTCTTAGAAGTAGACAAAGTTGAAAGCGATGAAAAGCTTGTAGAGCTTGTCAAGACTATCCATAATCTAAATAATCCATCAAAAATGATTGAGCCCAGCCATGTCAACGAAAAGGTCTTGAGTCTTATTGATGAAGTTAGTGACTCTGAATTTCAAGTTATAAAAGCTGTGACAGTGGGCGAAAAATCTTATGTTATTGTGTTCAATAAGAAACCTTCTCATATTGGGTTTGGACCTATTTCTTATAATTCAGAAAAGATACCATCTGAAATGATAAGTGAAGCACTGAATAGCATGCTTATAGACTAGCTTAAGCTTTAATCTTACTCAGAGCCTGTGGGCGTCAAAAGATGGCCACAGGCTTTTTAACATCAGCTAGATTTAATACATGAACTTTTAACCCTTAAAAAACAACCCTGTCATATTTTTAATTTACACATCTTATCTGCGTCATTAATCAACCTCAAATAAAATTTTCGATAGTTCAGCTAGTGTATTAACAGTTTGAAAATCTTTGATTGCTGCAGGCAACTTATGAAAAGTATCGAAGGTACTATGCTGGGTCAAACCTACAGCTTGCCGATAAAGTGCCATACCAAGTGCTTGATGAGCAAAATGCTCAGTGACTGGCCAATTAGAAGCCTCTAGCAAAATTTTGAGCAATTCTTTATCGCCTGGAAGCTCTAAACAAAGTTTACCCAACTCATAGTGCCTATCAGTCATGGCTGCATCCCCCCAATCAATAATGCCGCTTAGATGCCCTTTGTTGGTAAAAATATGCATGAGCACTATGTCACTATTGACAAGGACGCTATCAAAAGGCGGCAAACCCAACAAGAAATCATCAATTTGACCAATAAGATGCTTTGGCAAAGAGCTTTTCTGCGCTGATGCCTTGATATCTAGATGATCAAAATGACTAAACTTTTCAATCAAAGCATTCTCAGCAGGCAAAGCATGGATTAATTTAAGTTGCTCTCCCAGTTCAGAGAAAACTGTCATTTGCTGATCTCTTGATGGTTCTGAATGCAACCATGAATCACCTGAGATACGTGTTGAAATGATATAGGCCCATGAATGAGCATCTTGACCTTCTTGGCCATGAGCAAGAATTCTGGGAGCAAGTATATCTTGGCTCTGCGCCAAAAGTTGGTGAACCGCACATTCTTTTTGATACACCTTCTGCCAGTTTTTACGTTGACAGAAAAACTTAATGACCAAATCATCTAAGACAAAAACTGGATAGGTGCTGTTAAAGCCTGGCTTAATATTTTCTAAAGATTGTTTTATATTGTTTTGCTCTAATAGCTCAGTCATATATGGATTCCAGAATGAGCTATCACTTTTTTTTGAGCAATATTCTTCTTTTGTTTGAAATAATTCTATGCTTTTCATTGCTACATGTCATCTTAAGTGTACAGTTAAACTAATTTTTTCGTGAACCAAATGATTAAGTCATCATCAAGCACATATTTCTCACCAGGTGTCACAGAATCGTAGTGATAAGTCGCACCTTTACCATCAGGTACAAATCCACGTTTCACATAAAGCTTCTGAGCTGAACCATAGTCTGGGTATAAACCAACGCCAATGCCTACCGCTGTAGATTGTGTTGCCGCCATGGCTTCGCACTTATCTAGTAGGCTAGAAGCAATCCCTCGTTTTCTGAATTCTGGCAGTACGTTTAAATCAACTATTTCAGGAATGCTCTTTTGAAGAAAAGGCTGATACAAAGACTGCCATTTCAAAGTAACATAACCCGTGAATTTATTACCAGAGTATGCCACCCAAACAACTCGCTCTTCTCTATCTTGCTCTTCTAAATATTTCTCAAAAAGACTAGCTGGCTTTTCTGTCCAGTTAGATTTGGCAAACGCATCAACGATAGTTAAGATATCATCTGAACTTAGATTTTTAATAGTCAAATTAGTATTCAATGCCTACTCCACCATGCTTAAGATATTTGTGCACGCATGCCTTGCTTATATTTGCTTAGTTTAGTTTAATTACTTTGTCTCCATGCCCAGCGAGTTCATTTTTAGATGTTATTTCCTTAATCTTAATCACTATAAAGTTGACACAGGGGTTAACAAGCCTTTTCAGATCATCCCAGTGCTCGTCTACTTTACCTTCATAAATATTTTTTGCTCGTTGCAACACCAAATGATACTCATTAGGCAAATGTGAAATTGCCCAGCTTGCTGATTCTGGTTTAGAATGAATCGTATCTGTTTCTAAGGTACACCATATTCTAGCTAAGGTTAATATGACATTTCGTGTATCAGAATCAAGGCTAGCGACAAGACTGGGCAACTCATCCACCATAGCATGGATGAAATCTGGATAAGGAACCTGTGGCACTATTTGAGCAGGCTCTGGCCCTATAAGAATTTGACTTGATAATAAAACTTGCGTCATGAGTATGGCAAGATCTGGCATGACTTTAGATTCCCAAGGCTCAATATTGCCACTTTCAAATTCGTCGCGCAACCAATCTCCGTATTGAAAGTCAAATTGAGGGGGAAAGTGCCAAGGATTTACATCAGATTTAACAACAATCGTTAGTTCAACAGGTGGTTTAGCATCTTTCATATAGACACCCGAAATTTTAAGTAAGCTAGATGCTAACTGCTTTTTCTCTTCTTGGGTAGTTGGTCGCTTTGATACAACGAATAAATCGATATCACTATATTTTTGCAATCCACCTTTGACAGCCGAGCCATATAAATACACCCCCAATAGATCATGGGGCATGACTTGCTTTAACAAATGAAGGCATTGCTCTATCTGCTTTTCTATATTTGACATAAAGTCATAACCTATTGCTTCGTTAGTATTTCTATATAGTTAAGATTTTCTTTGAATAGCTTTGAATGAATTCCATTCCAAGTACTTATTTTTAAGGTATACCCAACTAATCCAAGCGCTCTCTCAAGCCTTAGTAAAGGAAACATCTCTTTATAATCAGGTACTGGACGCACATCTGCATACCCTTTAAGAAAGGCGGCATTCACATCTGAACTGTTAGACCATTCTTTTTCTTCAAAAGATTGAAAATCTTCTTGTGCAAATCCTGCGCGTGCAGAAGCCCAATCAATGATGCCACTGAGTTTGTTCTGATTAACAATAATATTACCTGGTCTAAAATCGCGATGCGCAATACATGGGCCATCAGATTTTTTTAATAAATAAATATTTTCATTGGTAAAAGAAAGTACTTGTTCTATTAAATCACTATTTATGGGGCCCTGACACTCACCAATGCTTTCATTAAATTTTTTCAACCAATATTTTTCAGGATCAGAGTTTAACTCAGAGGAGTCTAATAGATCACCATACCCCTTCACTGATATTTCGTGGAACTTGGCTAAATTAAAACCAATGTCATGCGCTAATCTAGTCGTCAAGCCACCCCTTCTTATTAAATTTCCAGATAAATACTCCATCAATATGGCACCATGATGTTTCTCATCTGGATCAACAATATCAATAATATTGGGGACAGCTGTAACACGACTCAATTTCTTAAGGCAATAAATTTCTCTAAAGTAATGCCGTTCTTTTGGGCATATTTTTAATATATATTTTTTGCCAGAAAGCAGACAAACCTCATAGACAACAGCCACCATAGCATCATCATGGTCTATCTTTGAAAAAGTTGCCTGCTTAATTTTTAAGCGTTGTTTATAATATTCTAGATTATCAGTCATATTGGGTGTTTAGATTTCATTAAGTTGATATATGTTCATTTTTTACCCACTTTGCCCCGCGCCCAGTCCCAATGGCTTTTATTTTCCCTTCATCTCTTAGTTCACGTAGTACTTTTCTGATCATTTCTCTGCTCACACCAGGGCAGGCTTGCTCAATATCAGCAATAGTGAAAATCCCAATTTTCTTCTCGACGGCTAGAATAACCTGTTCTGTCTTAAATCCTTTCCCCTTTTTAATCGTACCAACCCTCTCTTCAAACTCTTGATAAGCTGCTAACAGCATACCCCAAAAATAATTTAACCAAGGATGCACGTCATGTTTGCCTTCATGCCAGCCGACAGAGCTAGCACCTAAACATTCATAATAAGTTTCTTTACTCTCTTCAATAATACGTTCCAAGCTAATATATTTTCCAACTTGATAATTAAAATGGTAAAGCAATAAAAGAGTGATTAATCGTGCCGTTCTACCATTGCCATCCCTAAAAGGATGAATGCACAAAAAATCTAAAATAGCTAATGGAATGATAACCAATGATTCTAAATCATTTTTTTCTTTGGCATTCTTAAAACCATCTGCCAAATCTTCCATTGCTTGTGGCGTAGCAACTGCCGATGTTGGTTTAAATCTGATACGCTTTGACCCATCTGGCAATTTTTCTATGATTTCATTATCAGTTAATTTCCAATGCCCTCCTTTGGCCGCATGAAAACGGTAAAGCATGGAATGCAGTTGCAATATAACGTTTACTGAAAAAGGCATGTGCTCACTGGATTCATGGATCAAAGATAATGCGTCTCTGTATCCAGCAATTTCTTGCTCAGATCTATTTTTGGGTTCAGTATTTTTTAGTACAAGTTTTTCAATGCGATAGTGAGGGGCGATAACCCCTTCAATCCTATTGGAGGATTCACTTGACTCGATCATCGATGCCTTTTGTAGGCTTGCCAATGCTTCTGGTGTTTGCTGGTAATAAAGCTCTTGCTTACCTCTGAATTCACCAATTGTTTTCAAAGTGGTCAGCTCATCTAAACCAAAAGTTAAGTTGTTGAGATAATTCTCTTTAAAAGAGTGCATATACTGCTTAAATCCATGTTATTCCTTCATAACAGGTATTATAGGGCATTAAGGGGGTATTATCAACGCCAAATTACCCCATTAAATAATTGTTACCCCCTTTCTTTTACTATAAAAAGATGGGCAACAGAATCATTGACAACCTAGTCTCTTACCTCATATTTTGAAATATTTCGAATATAGTATTGAAGTACTGCATGATCATTGGTTTCAGGCAAAGCGAACGCCTCGCAAGGCAAACCTTTGCTCATAGGGTACCATATGGATTCACTGGTACGTCTGGGCCACTTCCATAGCCTTGAGTCTCTGAAATTTTCAACTATGTGGTAATGATGGGTTGGCGCAAACGCCCCCCAGCGTTTTGTTAAAACGTCATGCTCAGCTGTATCAATTATCTCAATATGTTCCATTTTACGTTCACTTTCTTTTAGCCAGGCTTTATGTAAAAGCTCTACAGCCTCTGATATTCCAGGGAGAGAGAAGGTAAAAGTAGCCTGTATTGACCTTAGTACAACCTATCGTAGCTTTATTAAACAATTCTTTCCTAATGCCATGATCGTTGCTGACAGGTTCCATGTCGTCAGGCTAGTTGAGCATGCCTTTATGCAAACCAATCACACATTCAATGAAAATATTCGATATCAAAGAGGAAATTTAGCTATGCTCAGAACATCCCCCGACAACCTCTCAGAGCACAAAAGAGCAAAGCTTCGAGAGTTCCTACAAGACAACCCTATCATTGAGGCGCTCTACCAATTTAAAATCCGCATCCTCGACTTGCTCAAAAGAAAACAACTTACAGCTAAAAGAGCAAAGAAACTTATTCCTGTCTTCTTAGACTTCATAAAGCAACTCAAGGACTCTAAGCTGGAGTATCTAATCAAGCTCGGTAAAACCCTGTATAAATGGCGAGACGAGATAGCTAGAATGTGGCGATTCACTAAGAATAACGGGATCACCGAAGGCTTCCATCGGAAGATGAAATTGATCCAGCGCAGAGCATACGGATTTAAGAATTTTGAAAATTACAGATTAAGAGTTAGAGTGTTGTGCTCATGATGAAAGTGCCCCCCTTGTTGGTGGAGACCCAATGAAATTGATCAGGAAGGATTTAAAGTTTAATAGTTACAAGGAAACTGGTAGGCGCGAGTGGGATTGAATATAGAGTTTAACCAATTGATTTTATACGATTTATATTTGTAGTTGAATAGTCGTTATAACTAACGTTGTACCCAAAAGATGTTGCTAGTAAATTATTTTTTAAAGGTGGCGGATTCGAGACCTTTAAAATTTAGCCAACTCAGGAAATTTGATTACACACGGAACTTCCATTGCCCATAATCTATGTATGTTGTATAGTAATTCGCCTAAAATATAACAATCACAAAAATTCCGCAACAAGGTTTTGATAGATGTTTTTTGAAATCTTAGTACCTGCTCTTATTGGCTCAATGCTAGCTCCAGCTTTTTCTCAATTTTTAAATACTAACAAAAGAAAATGCGACGCGCGTCTTCAAAATTTAGAAGAAACTTATTTATTGGCAAGAAAAATTGACGAATACAGTACTCACATGCCAACTCACATGGTAATGGTTATTGCCCAAACCACTAAAGCCGTATCCTCCATACCTAAAATCCCAGAACAACCATTTTCTAGAACAATGATACTTTTAGAATATTATTTAAATGCACCAGATGAACTTATTACAAAAGTTAAGTTATTGCAAGATGAAATTTTATTGGCATTTCGCCCAATCGGTGAAGCTATTAACAATCCGCAAGGTAGGGATGAATTTTATTCCCAGGCTGTAGTTAAAATTACAAATGCAGCAAAAAAAGGGCCTTTACTCTCTAACGAGATAATTGCTTGGATCAAAAATGAAAAAAATCAGATAGAAAACGCCCCTAGAATATTTGATAAAACATATTGGACCATTTTGTGGCGAAAAGTAGACGTATTTATTAAGCAAATTAAATCAGCCAGTAGTAAAAATTAACCTCTTACTTAGACCATGCAATTAAAGAAAAGAAAAATAATCATTAAAGATAAAGAATACGACTCACTTGAAAGTGCAGCAAAAGCATTTGGTAAATCACGCAACACTGTTGATTATCGCCTTTCAAAAGGTTGGACTGCTGAGCAAGCTGTAGGCCTTGAACCACCCCCAAGTTTTGCCTCTAAAACTCCTGGTATTCCAGTCCAGGTAAAGAGCCGAAAATTTAAGAATATAAAAGAAGCTGCAAAATATTATAATCGAGCTTATACACACGTCATTGAAATGTTGCAAAAAGGACGCTCAATTGAACAAGCTCTGGGCCTTGTTAAAAGAACTGACACCTTGCAAACAGAAAACCCAAAGTTGGCAAAAGAGTGGCATCCAACTAAAAACCTCCCTTTAACCCCCAATGATGTCTCACGTGGCTCAGGAATAAAAGTATGGTGGCTGTGCTCAAATAACCATGAGTGGGCAGCGGTCATCAATAGCCGTAATCGTGGATGTGGCTGCCCTTTCTGTGCAGGCCAAAGACCAACGAAAGATAGGAACTTTGCAACTGAACACCCTTACTTAGTAAGTGAACTAGACCCAAGAAAGAATAAATTCCTAGATCTTAATAAGCTATCGCCAAGAGTTAATCTAAAAGTATGGTGGAAATGTAAAAAAGGTCATTCTTGGGAAGCCACTATTCAAAACCGAACTAGAAAGCAATCCAGGGGGTCATGCCCATATTGCAATAATCGTAAGCTCGGCAATGACAACAGCCTCGCTCATGTCCGACCCGATATTGCTCAAGACTGGCATCCTACTAAGAACAAAACTCTGACACCTTATGATGTTATTGCAGGCGGTGGAACGAAAGTTTGGTGGACTTGTAAGCATGACCACGAATGGCAAGCAACTGTAGGAACTAGAGTTAATGCTAGTACAGGTTGTCCTAAATGCTCCCTTCAAACATCCAGAATTGAAATTTCAGTTTACTCAGAAATACACTCTCTCTTTTCAAATGTTTCTTGGCAAGAAAAAATAGAAGGTTATGAGTGTGACATCTTAATTAAAGATAAAAATATTGGAATTGAAGTAGATGGCGTATATTGGCACCAGAAACGGCCTGAGGCAGATACAATAAAATCAAAATTGTTCAATAAGAAGGGCATTCAGCTTTTTCGCCTAAGAGAGGTTGGACTACCCCTATTAAGCGAGCGAGATATCAACTTTAAGTGGTCAGATAATGCTTTACCAATAATTTCAAAATTGGTACAGCAAATACTTAAATATGCAGATCTAAATCAAAATGAGCGTGACAAACTCAACCGCTATTTAAGCAAAAACTCTCTAGCAAATGAAAAACTATATAGAAAAATTGTTGCTAATCTACCAGCCCCACCGCCAGGTCGATCGCTTGCTGAAAAAAATCCAGAGCTTGCCTCTGAATGGGCATACGATTTAAATGCCCCATTAACTCCTAAGCATTTTGGGCCATCTGCCAATAAATCAGTTTGGTGGAGGTGTAAACGTGGGCATACATGGAAATCTGTTATTCAACAACGCACATTTCGAAGTTCAGGGTGCCAAAAATGTACATTACGGGCTGCACCTAGTGAAAACAACTTGGCCGCCATTTACCCTGAGCTTGTACCTGAATGGCACCAAGAAAGAAATGGGGATATACGGCCTGAAGATGTATACCCAAAATCAAACCAAAAATATTGGTGGAAGTGTAAATATGGGCATGAATGGCAAATAGCCCCTAGCAGTAGAACGCAAGGGAGTGGATGTCCATTTTGCTATGGAAGATTTGCCTCAGAAACAAATAATTTAGCTGTTGCCTACCCTGAAATATTGGTCGAGTGGGATGCAGCATTAAACAAAGGGCTTAACCCATCAGAATTTACTCCTTACGTTGGCAAGAAAGTATGGTGGAGATGCAAAAACAATCACACATGGCAGGCTACCATCTATAACCGAACAAAAAATAAATCTGGCTGCCCTCATTGTGCCCGTAACAACTCTAGAAAATACTCTATCGATTTCTTTCATGAATTTGCTAGAAACCATGGTGGTAAGTGCCTTTCAACTGAATACACAAGTTCTAGGGCTAAGCTGAAGTTTGTTTGCAAAAATGGGCATGTTTGGGATGCGCGAGCCGACGGTATTTTATATAAAAAAAGATGGTGTGGGCGTTGCAATCAAGCCAACAAATAGATAAGACTCGCCACGCTCAAAAGATTCCCTTATGCTAGTTTATATGTTCATTCACTTCTTAACTCTAATTCTTAAAAAACTAATCAGTTGGCTTAATATATATATTATATGACTTTGGCTTTAAATGTGCTTCATAAAACTGAATATCTAAATTAGATTTGCGTGCCCATTGCATTATCATTTCTTTATCCTGCTCAGATACGCTTATGCCAAAAATTATTTCTTTTATAGCGTTTAATACATTTTGTGTGTTTGGGAAAATCCCGTGACTGTAAGTTAATCGATATTCTTGCTCATGCTTATACTCTCGCCACTTAGAGTAAAATACTTCCTCAAAGTTGCCCGCTCTAGATATATCTATAATTGGGGGCTTTTTAATGTACTTAATTTTCATGGGTTGTTGATGTTGATCTGTCCCACGCCATAGTATACCAAACCTTTTCCATTCAAACCCAATACAAATTCCTTTGTGACCTTGTGCATAATAATCAAACATTAATGGACTTGTGTTATTTGCAGTTAAACATAGGATTCCATACATTTGATCTATTCTATTCCTCACATGAACAGCACCCGATCGACCATCAACTTGAATATGAATCATTCCATTACCTAAATTTGAGATCCTTTGATGATTTGGAAATTGGTTAATTTCGTGCTCCGTAACAGTTATATCCACTGTTGAAGAGTAATCAAATATTGCTTCATTCGGATCACTTAATTCACTAAATCTCGAAAAATATAACTGTCCATTTAAAACAAGATTTTGAGTAAACTCATTAATATTATGACTTTCAGTACTTCTAATAGGTTTATATTTATATAATATGTCTGGAACACACACTACTATCTTTTCCTTCGCTCTAAAACATCATTCCAAACTTTGATTTTTGCATCAAATTTGCTTTTATTCTCATATTTAACCTCACCCTCTTTTTTAGTAAAAATAGAAAATTCAATATCACTGGGGAGATCATCTAAAAATTGATTAGGGACTCTAGCCCCACGAATTAATCTTGTCGTTAAAAGACATAGTGATTGCTTAGCTCGAGTCATCGCAACATAAAAAGAGTTAGGTGTAACATTACTCATATTAACATCATCAAAACCTAGAATAATGACATGCTCGGCACTTAAACCTTTACATCCTTGATATGTTAATAGCTCTATCGCATTTAGGGAGCTAGAGGATTTAAGTTGTTCCGAAAACTTATAAGATAAAATCTCAATCTCTAATCTATCCTTATTCTCTTTCTTTTCAAGCATATATTTCTTTATAAAATCAAGCTCAGAATACTTCTCGGATAGACCTTCAGGGTTATCTAAACCTATATCCTCGAAAATTTCATGTATTTGCCTAGACCTATCTATAATATCACTTATAACCTCATCCGATCTTTTATAGACAGCTGCACTCTCCTGAAATGCGCTTCTAACTATCTCAAAAGCCTCTGGTACATTATGTTCATGAAGTATCTTTCTAAAAAGTAGGTTATTACTAGGATTATCATATAGTTCTAAATAGCTCATAATTAATTTATATGTGAATGAGAGTAAATGTGGTGCAACATGTTGCTGTTCTTCTATTTTCTCTCTAATCTTTTCAAATTTTTTAATAAAGTTACTTGATGGTTTTATTTCTGGTGTAATAACAAATAAAAAGGGATCTACTTTTTGATTATTCTTTAGCTTTTCATCGACCTCTCGTATCGAAAGTTCATTATCCTTTAGAAACTGTGTCAAATAGGCTAACGCAGAATGTATATTATAACATGTTAACGCCTTTACTTTTTTTGCTTTATCATTAGGATTTATTGGCAAAAACACTTTCTCAACTCTTTCATTATCCTGCTTGGATTGCTTTTCAAGGAAAAAGTTTGAAGCCTTTACAATATTTGATGAGCATCTACCGCAGAAAGGTAAAATGGCTTTGTTATATTCACCACTTTTATATAATTCTCGTATGTATTCTTTGTGAGATTTTCTTAACGTATCATATAAAACTTGGTCATCATCACCTACAAAAAGTGAATGCTTTGCATTGTTTGCAATGGCGTCAATTAATTGTTTTTCTGATCTGTTAAAATCTTGAAACTCATCCACAATAATAAAATCATAGTTAGGACATTGAATTGTATTTCTTTCAATTAGATCTACAGTTAATCTTATTTGATCCTCATAACTATAAGCATCAAACCATTTAATCATTTCTATATAAGTATTATTTAAAGTGTTCCAATTAACATCGGAATCACAGGCTTCCTGCAATTTCGCATCATGTAGGAAATGTTCATAAACAGAGTAGTTGTATTGTTTTTCATCCAGAACATTAACTCTCAAAATATCTGACCAAATCACTTGTAAAATTTCATGATCATAGATGTTAGATATATTTGAGTAATCCTGGGTATTAAGCAAAAGATTATGGGCAAATGAGTGTAGTGTTCGAGATTCAACTTTTCCCTTTAACTCAGACTTATCATCAATTTTTTTCTGAAGCTCATCTGCTAATTTTCTTACAAATGTAGTGATTAGTATTTTGGCATTTGGATTATTTGAAATAATTGTGTCTATTTTTTCAAAAAAAAGAAATGATTTACCAGTCCCTGGCCCTGACAAAATAACCAGTTTGGCTGAATTATCAGCTTTGATAGCTTCTGTAATTTCTGTTCTTTTATTCTTTCGTTGTTCAAAACTAAGATCGTTTAGTTCTAATTTTAAGGATTTTATATCTTCCCTACTTAGGGCATTAGTGAATATCCAGTTATCCATAAAGATTTATCTGTGCCAAAATCAGTTAGTAAGTAACTAAATTTTAGTTTATATAGAGAAATTCTTTACAAAAAAACTGGTGCACATTCACGCTTGTGCTCTTCTAATTCCCCAGTCCAATATTATTCATTATTTCTTCAATATTTTTCTCAACTGTTGCTATGTCTGATGAAATCATTGCCTTAGGCTTAACTTCCAACGTTGCCTTGTCATCTTTTGGCACCAAGCCAGCAACAATCTTCAAATAAGTTGAAGGTTGAGTCTCGCGCAAAGCCTGTATCACATCCTTTCCATGCTTCTTCCAGTCATCAACCAAGTCCTTCATAAGGTTTTCTGAAAGTTTTGTACGGCTTCCCTTTGGGCGCCCCTTTGGGTTACCACTTCGCCCCCTTTGGAACTGTGTATCGCTTTTTGGCATGAAATAAGAGCCTGTTAAACCTGTTATTACAGGATATGTTAATACATCCTAAATGCGAATCCCAACTAAATGCTTAATCTGGTAACCCAGCTACGATCGGCTGTCCATCCCTCTGCCACATGTTAATAAATTCGATTAATTCTTCTTTTGTTACCATGCCCTTGCAGATTTGATGCTTATCGCAACACGCTAGCATTTTGACCATAACTTGAAAAGGATCTGCATTGATAGACAAACAACAATCACTTACGAAATTAATCAAATATTCAACTTCACTAACTGTTAACTGGTGGGAACACTGGGAACAGTCAATAATGCTATGTTTATCAATAGAATGTAGTTTCAAATCCTGTTCCCAGTCATTTAGTAACTGGGAACGAAATTGGCTGATACTATCCTTAGCACTCATTCAGGTACATCTCCTAAATAAACATAGTAAAGACCAATGTTTTGTTTACTATGTGGTATTCTAGTCCTTTTCGATAAATGCTTATCACTTCCAGACTCTACTAACCAACCAGCTTCTTTTAACGCCTTGCTAATACGCTTAAGTTGATAACCACCTGCTTCTACTAAAGCATCTGATGTAAAGAGAAATATCTTACTACCAAGAACATTGTCATACTTATACCAACCAGCACGGTTTGGTACCTTATCAAGATCTCCATCATCTATATTTGAAAACCTGGTATCACCATGCGCCAATATAAATTTTCTGACCAATTTAAGTATTTTCTGATGCTCTGTAAGTTCATTGCCTTGTTCATATTGCCATTGTTTAAAGGCGATAGCCGCAGCTTGGTTAGCACTATTGGATTCCCAAGGCAGTAGTCCGTACTCAATGGCCAACTCACCAGCAAATGCGACTAAAGCAAAGGTGCCTGCTGCACGTGTTTCAAGGCTTGATGTACCTAAAGAGGTAAATACCTGAAGATACCCCTCAAAATCTTTTGAAAAATCACGACCATCTTTAACTAGTTTTTTAAGGAATGCTTGCCCAAGATAACCATAATTTTCTGATCTAGCGTGCTTCAAATAATCAGCTAAGGCACGACCACTTTCAAATCCATGCAGATCGTCAAACACTCCATGTTCATTCATAGCTGGTAAACTTAATACTCTAACCAGCTGACCTGAATTTGCACGTTCACCGGCTTCTTTCATAATCGTTTCAAGATTCCGTTCACCGGTAGACAATGCAGATAAGGACCATCGCTTTATTTTGCGAGTATTTCCTGATTTATTAGCTCTTTGTTTCCCTTGTCCATTTACTATCATATACGCCATTTTACCAACTTCTTTTGGCTGCACTTCATCAATCTCATCCAATATAAGGCATGTATCATTTCTTAAAGAAGCCATGCCTTCTAAACCATTGTTTGTCGATCGCCACGATCGAACAAAAGCAGGAGAACCCCAAACAGATGCTGCAATTTCTATGACTGTTGTCTTGCCGCAAGAAGAATCTCCCACTATATGAATACAGAACCCTTGTCTATTAACCAAGCGAAGAAGAGGACCTGCAAGCGCAGTAGAAACTGCAATCATTAAAGGAACATTTCCTTGGCATAACCTACCAATAGTTGTTTGCCACCCATCTAAAGTCCCATGAGCCTTAAAATCATTATGCTCTAGATATTCTGATTGAAATGTGACACCTTCATTACCAATAACTGCATTAGGTAAAACAAAAGTCTTCTTATGCCATCCAACATTTGAAGTAGATAGAATATTTGTTTTGACCTTGGTATGCATCAGGTAATTAGCAAGCTGCTTTTTTTTACTGAGGTCCAATAAAACGCCACGGTCCAATAGTATCTTGCACAGCTCATCAAGACTTCCTCCAAGCAATGATACTGGTATCGCTACTTCATGCCATTGACCATTTAGATTAATAAACCTTAACAACCTTCCGAAGTTATCTGAGTCTAATGAAGAACTTATGGCCAAAATTTCAACAGGTGAGCAAATCCATTCTTCATATTTGCTATCTGATTTAAGGCCGTGGAAGTATACCCCTGGCCGATGTTGGCGACCGTATACTTTGAATGGCTTCACATGACACATAAAAGATGGCCTTACTATATCTAACTTCTCTAACTCTATGACCTCAATCTCAATTGGACAGACTGGGTTTTGTAATAAGGAAATCTTCGTGTTCAAATTGTTCCCAGTATCAGTATCATCCTGGGAACAGTTTAGGACCTCTTGGTTACTATCATGTTCACTGTGTTCACTTTGTTCCCTTTGATTTTTTTTATTTTCAATATTTGATTCAATCATAATACCACCCCATTTTGTACCTTTAACCAACAATCCAAATCATTGAAGTCACTTAAATCAATGGGTGAACCTTCTGGCCAGGGGGGTGTATATAATTTTGCACGAGAATAAAGGGCTGCTTCACGAGCTTTGGTTAACCCAGGATTACCTCCCGTAAGACGATCATCATCTGCACAGATGCATAAATTAGCACAAGGGTAATCCTTACGGGCATTAACTGCGACTGGCCTAAGATTACCCGCATCGATAGCTGCAAGGACTGTTACAGTTGGAAATAATTGTGCAATGGTTGCCCCAGTAGCAAACCCTTCACATATATGAATTGATTCCATGTCTTCCTGAATTTGAACAGGTATAAAATTCCCTTTTTTAAGACCATCCCTGAGCAATTTCTTATTTCCAAATGCATCAATAAATTGCAAGCTATGTAACTTATAATCAAAATCCATGATTTCTAGCACAAGACATGACCCATTCTGACGAGCCTTGAATGGGGGTATCATTTTCTTCATAAGATATGGATGATTTATATTTGGAGATGCTGTAGCTTGCCAAATTTTATACGCCCTCTGTGCGGCTACGCTCTGACGCTTTAGCCTATTTTCATGATTAGCTTGTCGCAATTGATTTCGCGCGACTCGGAGGGTATGCGGATCCCCCTTAACCAATTGATAGCAATCTCTCAAGTTAAACTTGTGAGTAACACCTTTTCTCCAATTACCAAAGGCACCAGATAAAGTTTCTGGAAATAGCACCCACCAGCCATTCAGGGTATTTGGCTTATCATTCCTGTCACGAAACCGGTGAATTTCTCCATCTGCTTTGATAACCCTTGAATCAATAGGGTAGATTCCAGCTCTGCCCATTTCTTCAATAAAACTTGCTATTAGTTTGTCTTCTGGAATAGAATAACGATCTACATATATACTCATTTTAAAAATCCTTTTGTTTCGAATTGAAGCCCGTATCAAGTGGTCGCTTGGTACGGTTTATTCCTTTTCTAAGAGTGCGCGAATATCCTCTACCCGCCACATAGCAATGCGGGCTCCAAACTTCACTGGTTTTGGAAATCGGCCAGTTTTGACACCTTCCCACCAAGTAGATTTACCTATTGGTATTAAAGGTGGGGTTGGTGGATTTGAGTTGGGGTTACCCAATATTTGCGGTAACCGTAGGTAACCTGTTTCAGGTAAAAGTAAAAAGCCTGCGTTCGAAAGTTCATTCATTTTTGAATTGCTCCTGTACGAGTTGGTACAGAACCATCCTATGAAATCCGATAGCTATGATCTTGGGGAAAACTTTTCGTTAAAAGTTTTCCCCTAGTTGTTTAACTTTGTTATAGGCTTTAATAATGGTATCGACCTTGAGATTGGATGCTTTACTAATTATATCTGCTGCGGTGGTTTTTTTAGAAAGTTCGTTGGTGGTAAAAGAAGGTAAGTTGAATTTTTGTGCAACGAATACGACAGCTATAAATAACTTATAGTTTCTCTCCCAGTTTTTGTATTTATCTAAACCACGTTTTGTTGGCCGCTTTCGTTTTCCTTCCAAAAAATCGGCGACATATTTACCCATCCAGCTCGGATGCGGCGAGCCGTCTCTTGACAGATCAGCAGCTATCGAAATCAATACATCATGATCATTTGTATCTGGGTTTTGTGCTGCTCTTTCAAGCTCCAGGTTCATACCTGCAAGGGGGTTTTCGCCTTTATCTTCCGCTATTTTCATATCAGCAGTCACATATTCAAATAAAAACATTTTGTTATCCAAAATGCGCTTTGCAAATAAAATTGCATCATTCAAAACTGTGTCCATTATGCTTTTACCTTATTAAAAACTTGTGCACCTTCTTTTAAGCCATCGAGATAATCTGCCCACGCCTGCATCATGTGCCGACGTTCTGCTAAATGCTTTGTTCGGTTATATGCTCGGCCATGTGGGTCACGTACAGCATGAGCAAGTTGATGCTCAATAAAATCAGGTCGGAAACCAAGCACCTCATCCAGCAAAGTTCTAGCCACTGCTCTAAAGCCATGACCAGACATTTCTTCCTTGGGAATGCCCATCGAACGCATAGCAGTTAAAATGGCGTTATCGCTCATTGGCCTCTCAATGCTTCTGGCACTGGGAAAGAGGTAACGCCCTTGACCTGTGATTGGTTGTAATTCATTTATGATGCCTACAGCTTGGTGAGAGAGTGGAACGATGTGTTGCGTATCAGTTTTGGTTACCAAGAAGCGCCATTCAGCATTTTCCAAATCAATGTCACACCATTGGGCTTGTCTTAGCTCACCAGGGCGGACAAAAACTAAGGGCATCAGCTTGAGTGCACACTGAACTGGAATCATGCCTTGATAGTTGTGTAACAATTGTAAGATTTGGCCTAACCGTTTAGGCTCGACAACAGCAGCAAAATGGTTCTTTTTATAAACTTGTAAGGCACCCTTTAAATCACGTGTTGGATCACTCTCAGCTTTACCCGTTGCAACTGCGTATCGGAATACCTGGCTACAATGCCCCAATGCACGATGAGCTGTTTCAACCACACGTGATTCTATTTTTCTTAATACGGTTAAAATTTCTGGGGGTTTGATTTCAGCAATTGAAGCATTTCCCAAATAAGGAAAGATGTCTCGCTCAAACAAACGATTTACTTTTTTATGATGACTTTCGCTACGTTCTGCTTTATGTTTGAGTAACCATTCTTTGGCTACATACTCGAAACTATTTTCTAATGTAGCTTTAGTGGTAGACCTTATTGCCTTTCTATGTTCAACAGGATCTACACCGTTCAATGCTAGCTTACGGATTTCATCACGATTGTCTCTTGCTTCTTTTAATGAGACTTCAGGATATATGCCAAGTGAAATTCTTCTCTCTCGACCTTTGAGGTAGTACTTTAAACGCCAACGCTTACTACCTTTAGGTGTGATTTCTAAATACAAACCTCTCTCATCAAAAAGATAAGTTGTTTTCAATGCTGTCTTTGCGTTTTGAACTTGTTTGGCATTTAAGGCCATGGGTACAACCACTTGAGTACTGAGCTAAGTTGTCACGAAAGTTATACCCAAAGGTACCGGATGTCAACGGGGTACGTTGGAGTAACTCGGGGTTGTTTAATTGTTTAACAATTTGATTTGTAAGTGTTTTTTGAGTTTGCTGGAGTTTGTCGGACATTGAGTTGGTAGGCGCGAGTGGGATCGAACCACCGACCACCACCATGTCAAGGTGGTGCTCTACCACTGAGCTACGCGCCTATAGAACGGTCATCACTTTAACATTGCCCTATTTGATTTGCAACAACAAGTTACCTCGCATAGGGCCCAAACTTAAGAAACTTAACTAATATTATTTTTTAGCTCTGAGTTGGTAACGTTGACGGCGATCCTCGGTGTATCTTAGACCAGACTTTATCGACAACAATCACAAATAAGCCATTACCCATAATGTTAGTGGCCGTGATAAGCGGATCTAACAAAATGTAAATCAGAGTGATGAGAGCTGACATTTCGGCAGTAAAACCAAAGACACTTTGTAAGATTGGTAAAATCACTAAAATCCCACCACCTGGAACCGCTGCCACAGAGAATTTAGCCAAAACTAACAATACGGCAAAGTAACTGTATTCAGCTAGTGTGGGCCAAGCCCCTGCAAAAGAGGCCATCATTAAAAGCGCTGTAAATGGTATCGCGATGCTATCCCCAATAAGATGGACATTCGTACTAATCGGGAGCACACCACCAACCACATCTTTATGTTTCGTGTTCTCTTCTGAGCCCTTCAGAGTCAAAGGGAGTGCAGCCAAACTCGACATTGTAGACAACCCTATCCATCCGGCTCCTAAGATGTTTTTAATGTAGAATTTTGCTTGCTTAAGTTGCCCCTTAGCAACTAATAAGTATCCCATAAATAAATAAACAACATATGTTGAAACCAAGACCAAAGCAAAAACGCCACACTGCCTCAAAATAACGCCAAACAGCCCATCATGAACCATTTTGATGATAAAGCCCGACATAAACAAAGGTAAGATCGGTAATAAACAGTAGTTCATCAATCCACCACTTAACCTTAGACAAGCCGTATTCATTTGACGGGCGAAAGTTTGATTAAAAACTCGGCTTAATAGCCCCAGAGCCAAGCCTGTCACCAGAGCCACTTCATTGCCAATTAATTTTGGCAACCCAAGTGCCCAAGCAGGCTCTAGACCGCTCAAGTTACTTTTCAGATCTGGTATTTTGACGAAATTAACAAAAACATTAGCCAAGGAAAATCCTATCCAAGAGGATATGAAATTTGAAGCCATAATCATAAAAATCATGAGAGCCAACAACAGCAAACCATACTGATTTAATTTGTACATGCACTGATAAGAGCAACTAAATATAATCAATGGAATCACAGCAAGAATGAGCTCTTTCATCATTAAGCTTGTGGCTAGAAGTTGAGCCAAAATAGTGGCTGGCAAAGCCATAGCGAGTAAAACACTGGCTAGAGCTACGACGATCATTATGATGTAAAATTTAGTTTTGATGAAGTTAATCATGGCGTTCATATATACCGAGCCTTGAGCCGTAGGTTGTTAATAAAATAATAATTTGTAGAAAGGTAAAACGTTATATGGCCGACACGGCCGTCATCGTATAGGTTGCGGCAAAAAGCGCAACGAAAGGCGGTAAAATATGTGAGCAGAATGTCAATTTCATTTCTGAAAGGTACCATAGCCCTTCGCATATGACAATAACAGCCTGACCTACTGCTAAAATAATATAGCCAAATAGTTAACTGATTAACCATCTTGGCACCTCTTAAGCCCAATGATTATCATCTAGACTAGGATTTCAATAGCTGTGCTTTAAAATGCTCCAACTCATCACGAATGAAAGCAGCTTCCTCAAATTGTAAATTTGTAGCATATCGATACATATGCTCCTCCCATTCTTTTAGCTTTTTGGATTACTAGTTCAGCTAATTGAACGTGTTC
>CAYGPI010000004.1:14605-31495 GCA_964351745.1 uncultured Francisellaceae bacterium | reverse complement strand
TGGCTAATTTACCTGGGGTCAAAGACTTATTCTCAACATTTCTAATCTCATCCACAACAGCTAAATTCATGACCTTCATCGAATCTGTTTTAGAGGACTTCTTGCCTTTTCCTTTCTTCACAAAATGTGAGCCTTCCATCACATCTTTGACTGTCTTGCGTATCGTTTGTGGTGTAATGCCATGTAATTTATTGTGAGCCTTTTGTAGCTCTCTACGACTCTCAGTCACCTCTATCGCAAATTTCATGGATTTTGTTATTTTATCTGCATAAAGAATGGCTTTACCTTCTACATGACGCGCTGCTCGGCCAATGGTTTGAATCAAAGAGCGATTTGAACGTAGAAACCCTTCTTTGTCCGCATCGAAAATAGCGACCAAAGAAACCTCTGGCATATCCAAACCTTCTCTTAAAAGGTTAATACCTACGAGCACATCGAAGACTCCAAGTCTTAAATCTCTGATGATTTCAACTCTTTCAACAGTATCAATATCTGAATGTAAGTAGCGAACTTTAACCCCATGCTCGGACAAATAATCTGCCAAATCTTCTGACATTTTTTTTGTCAACGTGGTGATGAGAACACGCTCATCTTTTGCAACACGTATACTGATCTCAGATAAAACATCATCAACCTGAGACGTTGCGGGACGTATCTCTATTTCTGGATCAATCAACCCTGTGGGTCTCACAATTTGCTCTGCTATTTGTGAAGATTGCTCCCTTTCAAAGTCTCCAGGCGTTGCTGAAACATAAAGCGTTTGAGGTGCTATTTTTTGAAATTCTTCAAAATTTAAAGGTCTATTGTCTAAAGCAGATGGCAACCTAAAACCATACTCGACTAGGGTTCTCTTACGCGATCGATCTCCTAAATACATCGCCCCCAACTGAGGAACCAGCACATGCGATTCGTCTAACATCACGATAGCATCTTTTGGCAAGTAATCCATTAAGGTTGGCGGTGCTTCTCCTGAGTTTCTATCTGACAAATACCTGGAGTAATTTTCAATACCATTGCAATACCCCAGCTCTCGTAGCATCTCTAAATCATATTGGGTTCGCTCAGTTAATCTTTGAGCTTCTACGAGCTTTTGGTTTTCTCTCAACTCAGCAACTCTAGGTTTCAATTCTGCTTTAATTTTTTCAATAGCTTCTAAAATTCGCTCTCTTGGGGTTGCATAGTGTGTTTTTGGAAAGATTGTTAAACGAGGTACTTTATGAATAATTTCACCTGTCAATGGATCAAAATAACTTAAGTCATCAATTTCGTCACCAAACAAACAGATCCTAACGGCTTCTTTTTCATTCTCTGCAGGAAACACATCAATCACATCACCTCGAACACGATATGTACCTCGATGAAGTTCCATATCATTTCGAGTATATTGCAGCTCTGCTAACCTTCTTAAAAGTTTACGTTGATCAATGATCTCACCACGCGACAAGTGCAATTTCATTTTTAAATATAACTCGGGATCCCCCAAACCATATATCGCAGAAACTGTACCTACAATAATTGTGTCTCTTCGCTCAATAAGGGCTTTGGTTGCACTTAAACGCATTTGCTCAATATGATCATTGACAGAAGCATCTTTATCAATAAATGTATCAGAAGAAGGCACATAGGCTTCCGGTTGATAATAATCATAATAAGACACAAAGTATTCGACTGCATTGTGGGGGAAGAATTCTTTCATCTCACCATATAGTTGAGCGGCCAAAGTTTTGTTCGGCGCAAGAATCAAAGTCGGTCTTTGCAATTGCTCTATAATATGCGCCATGGTAAACGTTTTGCCAGATCCAGTGACGCCTAGTAGTGTTTGATGCTCAAAATTATTCTTAAAGCCCTGTAAAAGCGCTGCTATCGCACCGGGCTGATCGCCTGCTGGACGATAATTTGATTTCAACTCAAAGGCTTTACTCATAATCTAAACTTTCTAAAAATATGGACTAAGTATTATACACCAAGATGTGTGGTACGCAGTGTGTGTATATGGCATATTATCGCTAAATCAAAAACAAAGTCCTAGGAGGCAATCTTGGCTATTCAACTATCTAATCGGGTTGGACGTATCAAACCATCCCCAACCCTTGCTGTAACAGCCCGGGCGAGCGAACTCAAAGCCCAAGGCAAAGACATTCTTTCGCTAGGTGCTGGTGAGCCTGATTTCGACACCCCCGATCACATCAAGCAAGCTGCCATACAGGCTCTCAAAGATGGCAAAACCAAATATACGCCTGTGGATGGAATCCCGAGCCTCAAAGAGGCTATTTGTGAGAAGTTTGCCCAGGATAATCAGTTATTGTACAGCTTAAACCAAGTCATTGTTGGCACTGGTGGTAAACAGTGCATTTTCAACCTGCTTCAAGCTACTCTGAATGACGGAGATGAGGTTATTATCCCTGCTCCATATTGGGTCTCTTATCCTGACATGACCTTACTTGCCGGAGGCATTCCAGTTATTGTAGAAAGCCAAATGGAAAACCGCTTTAAAATAACACCCGATCAATTAGAAGCTGCGATAACCCCACGAACTAAAATGGTTTTTATTAACAGCCCCTCAAATCCTTCTGGTATGTGTTACACACAGAATGAGTTGTTTGATCTGGCTCAAGTTTTATTGAAACATCCGGATGTGCTTATTGCTTCAGATGATATGTATGAATATATTGTTTGGCCAGGTAACACATTTAGCAACATGATTATGGCTGAGCCTAAATTGTATGATCGCACGATCATACTTAGTGGCGTTTCAAAGGCTTATTCGATGACAGGTTGGCGTATTGGCTATGCCGCAGGGCCTGAAGTAATTATTAAAGCCATGAAAAAGATCCAATCACAAAGCACATCAAACCCCTGCTCTATCGCTCAAGCCGCCGCACAAGCCGCGATTGAAGGCTCCAAAGAATTTGTAACAATGATGGTTTCTGCTTTCAAGGAGCGTCACGACTATGTTGTTGATGCTTTAAATCAAATGCCTGGTATCACCTGTGCAAAAGGAGATGGTACTTTTTATGTCTTCCCGAAAGTGGATGATGTATTAAAAAAATTAAAGCTGAACACTGACACTGAGCTAGCTGAATATTTGATAGAGAAAGCTGGTGTCGCGCTTGTTCCAGGCAGTGCCTTTGGCACTCCAGGCTATTTAAGGCTCTCTTTTGCGACAAGCATGCAATCTTTAGAAGAAGCCATGAAGCGATTATCAAATAGCTTTTAAAGAGGTGTTGACAAGAAGTCAGGGGCTCAGTAGAATTGGCCCACTCTTCCCCGATAGCTCAGCTGGTAGAGCAAGTGACTGTTAATCACTGGGTCGGCGGTTCGAGCCCGTCTCGGGGAGCCAAATTTAAAAGCCTTGCTTTTGCAGGGCTTTTTTATGCCTTTCATTTCAATCAAGAAAAATAGGCTCTTATTAGCCTTAGATTCATCCAAAGTCATTTATCGTCTTCTGACAAGCTAATCGCAGGATTAATTTATTTAGGAAGTTTACTACTTGAAGCTGTATTTTTGATACGTAACTAACACTCTGCTTGATCCATTTAATCTTATAAATGTGCCTGTCCCTTTTGCCGTTTATATTACATTCGTTTTAGATCCTGCACTCAGTTATCGCTTTTTCCATTCATAAAACTTAATGGACCAGATTACAAACACCTTATGAAATTTCATCTAACAAACGATAGCTCGTACTTCGTCCTCCCCCAGCATTTTGTATAAAAATTCCCCTACCCTTTAATTCCTGAATATCCCTCAGTGCTGTATCAGTCGAACATTTAGCCAGCATAGCATATTTTGATGTGTTCATATGTCCCTTAAAATTATCTTCTAACATACGGTTGACAATAAGCCGCTGGCGCTCATTTACAGGATTTTGGTTAATCTTGGCCCAAAGCTGCGCTTTGAATAGTACTTTGCCTAATGTGTCTTCTGCATCAAAAATAGCACGACCAAGACAATCTAAAAACCATTCTAACCAACCAGTAATTTCAGGTGTGCCTCGTTGCTGTTTTTCTAGCTGGTTATAATAGTCTTTCCGCTCAAAAGCAAATTGCGTGGAAAGGCTATAGAAACGATCGGGTAGGTTATCTGCGCGCGCCAATGCCATATCAGCAATTGCTCTGCCAATACGACCATTACCATCTTCAAACGGATGCAGCGTGACAAACCAAAGATGTGAAATCCCTGCTTTTAAAACAGGATCAAGATCATCTTTATTTTCAAACCAGGATATAAAAGTAATCATTTCTTTTGTGAGAGTTTTGGCGCTTGGAGCCTCATAGTGAACCTTCTCACGTCCAATGGGGCCAGACACCACCTGCATAGGCCCCTCTTTATCATCACGCCAATCTCCAACTACAATTGAATGCATCCCACTTCGGCCTGTGGGAAAAAGTGCTGCGTGCCAATCAAATAAACGCTTTTGAGTCAGAGGCTTTGAAAAATTTTGTGTAGCATCAAGCATCATTTCCACAACACCTTCTACGTCGCGACTAGCAGGCCTCATACTAGCAATATCCATTCCTAGTCGACGCGCAATAGATGAGCGCACCTCATCAGAATTAAGGGTTTCTCCCTCAATTGCAGAAGATTTCACCACATCATTTGTCAGAGTGGTAAGGCTGGCTTCGCGCCTAAGCTCAAAGCCTAAACCCTCCATTCTGCCAATTAAACGACCTTGCCGATGCCGGATATCAGCTAGTTTTGAGGCTATTTTTTGAGAATCCCAAGTTAAATTTGGCCAATTTTGATGTTTGTATATCCACATATTAATCACCGCATTATTTGCAGCAATTATAGCTTTTATTTGCCGCATAATCAAGATTAAACGCCGCGTTTTATGCGGTGAATATAAGTATAATTCACCGCACCATAGGGGCCAGCAGGCGCCCCCCTATTTCACTGTAATTAGATATTAGAAAAAATTATTTACTGAAAATAGAGCAGCTATGAACCAAGATATTGAGGGAAATGCTTAACCGCCTCAAGGATTTCAACCCGAAAAGTTCGAAAGTCACCCCACTCGGGGAACCAAATAAAAAAGCCCTGCTTTTGCATGATATATTGCATAAGCAAGATTAATCGACGCGTATTATGCGGTGAATAAGGCCGATATTTATCGCATGCTGTTGGCTAATATAAATGTGCCTGTCCCTTTTGCCTCCCTTTTGCTGTCCTTTTTAGCCTTCTTTTAGCTTCACCTTCTTTATGAGTTATAATGCCCATCACCGAGGAGATATCATGAAAAAGAATAATCAAATCCCATATATTATTTTTGGAAGCTCCAGAAGCCATGGCGATACCAGAAAAGCAGTTGATTTAGTTATAAAAGATAAACCCAACCAAATCATTGATTTAAACCATCTTGCGATGTCTTATTATGACTATGAACACACTAATCAGAATGATGATTTTATTCCTTTGATTAAAGACATGTTAAATCATCAAAAATGGATCTTCGCAACACCCGTTTACTGGTACACGATGAGCGCCATCATGAAAACTTTTTTAGATAGAATGACAGATTTACTAACCATTGAAAAAGACCTGGGACGACAATTAAGAGGCAAAGAGGCATACGTCATATCATGCGACGGAGGTGAGCGAACAAAGTCATTCGAAGAAATTTTCCAAAAAACTTTCGACTATTTGGGCATGCAATACAAAGAAACTTTGTTTTATTATAGTGGCTCCGATCCAATCTTAATGGCGCAAAATACGCCTAATATCTCAAGATTTTCTAAGCTACTGTACAGCTAAAAATATTTCACTTAAACAAGAAATGTTTAGATCTTCAATACGTGATCGCTACAACGCCCATTGACTTGCTTTAAAAGCAGCCAACAAGCATAAAACAATAAGAGCAATCTATAGATTGCTAACAATGGGTAGGTTTGAGAGCAATTTCAAAGGCTATATGGTTGATTCATTTTAAACCTATCAATGCTCGCCCAACATTATAGAGAACACTAATATCAAATGAAGCGCCAATAATAAATCCTTGTACTGCCCCTTCAGCTGCGCCAACCATGACATCGAATGGCAGCATAACTTCAGACAGGAATGTTCAGGGCTCTTGACCAGCTCGGCTATACTGAGATCTTGCATCCTCATATACCCAAGCACCGCCAACAGCAGCACACGCGACTGTCCACACAATAGTACCTACAAAACCACCATGGCATTGGTTTGTTTGATTTTCGGTTAGCAAATACATCTTCATAACTCCAGTACAACGCTCAATGATGGGAATTGTAAAGTATTCAAACCTTTAGATCAAGTTAACCAACTACATATGATTGTGAATTTTACTATGATGAATCGTTATCATTTTCTTTAATAGATTCAATAATGAAGAACTTAAAAAAAACAAGTTGAATGACTTTTTCTGGGATAGTGAACCTAAAAATAGCTCTAGCTATCTCAATGAAGGATTGAGCTTCCAATACAAAAATGAATGTCACCACCAGGCAGGCCCTCACTGCTTGCCGGAGCTAATCACCGACTTCCAAAGTACCAATTGAAGCTAGCTTATGTTAAAAAGGCAACCTAGTTTTCAACCTGGTAGTTAGTAAACTTTTTCGTGGCATGTCAAGTAAACAGGATTTGCTTCTAAAACACGCTCATGTGCCTGTGAACTAACCATGCATGCTCACCATTGCTCTAAAAAAATAATAAATAGGATTTTGAAATACAATGCTTATAAGAACTCAACTAAAGAGTGCCATTTTGGCCTCGGTGATAGCATCTAGCGTTGCCTTTGCTGACGAAGCTAAGACGGATGGCGGCATAGAAATCTACCGCTCTAATGACAACCGCTATTGGTTCTCCCTTCATGGTGTCGCTAAAGTTGATGCCACTTTCTTTATTGGCGATTTTGAAAACAAAAGGAATGAACTCCCTAGTGGCACCAATGTTCGAGCTATAGAAACAGCTTTCAATGGTGGAATTGGTGAAGATTTCACCTACTCGATTGCTCTATCTTTTGAAAGCGGTGTTTCAGTTAACGACGCCTTTTTTACTTATCACGGTATCAAAAACACACAAGTCAGTATTGGCCAAGTCATTTCGCCATTTTGTCTTGAAAATGCCAACAGCAGCAAATGGGTTCCCTTCCTAGAAAGAAGTCTTGTCGTCAATACCCTTAGGCCCTGCCTCGGCATAGGTTTGAATGTCAGCCATTGGGGAGATCATTACGTTGTCACCTTTGCTTCAACAACGCCTCCTCATGGTACTAATAAAGATGCTACTGGCATTACACATCGCTCTGATAAGCTTACAAACACAGCTCGCGGAGTCTTTATCCCTATTAAAACAAAAGGCCAAGTCCTGCAAGTAGGGGCGTCGGGTGTTTATGCAGACAACAGCCCAACTTTCAGAGACGACACACCTAATATTGATGGGCGACGCTTTAGCACAAGGCCTGAGGCAAGAGCCCGCAATACACCAATCTATGTGAACTCAGGCAATAGCATGGGCATTGAGAATTATCACGAATGGGGTTTAGAGGCTGCGGGGCAATTTGGTCCATTATTGTTACAAACCGAGTACCTTCAAGCAAATATCCATAGGCAGAGCAATCCTAACCTAGCATTTTATGGATGGCATGCCCAGGTCGCATATGTTTTAACTGGTGAAACCAGAGCTTATAAAGAGACACAAGCTTCTTTTGGCGGTGTTAAACCTAAATGTAAGTATGGCGCTTTTGAAGTAGCGGCTCGCCACAGTATGGTTAATCTCAATGATGAAGACATTCATGGTGGCAAAGAGCGCAATACTGCTGTCTCTCTAGGTTGGTATGTCAATCAAAATTTAAAAGTTCTAACCAACTACATCTATGCAAGCATTGATCCAACTAGGGAAATCGGCGCAAGAAACCCTCACCCAAGCAAACGCCATATCCATATCATTGGTGCCCGCGCACAAATCGTTTGGTAAAGAAAAAAGGCCGTTTTTTAAGGGGGCTGCTCATGAAGCCCCCTTTTTTTGTTTGATGAGTAAATTTCTACAATAACCCTGTCTTAAATGGCCGCTTATCTATACTTTCGGCCTAGATCTCTCACTAGGAGTATTCTCTGAAAGATTATCTAGGATCTCTTTAGCTTCTTCTCTTCCTTGAAAAGGGCACTCTGCAATGAGTTTGTCATCCTGCTGCTTAATAATGACTAAGGGGCCATCATCTTCAAGTTTAAATTGAAATGATCCATTGTCATTCACTTCAAACTCCATAATTTCACCCGCATCGTGCCTTTGCTCAAGCTGGTCTTTGATCGAAGCCATATTGCCTTGAATTTCTAACTCTTCGTACCAATGTCCCCCTACTGCTCTTCGCTTCGCGGCAGGAAGCGGTGATAGCGTAGGTTGTTCATCGTTATCATTAGTTTTTGATGCGACTCTTATATCTCTTGTATCGATAGCTGGGAGCACCTTCTCAAGCTCAGCATTTCGATCAACCAAATCTAATAAGTCTTTAGTAAAAACGTGCTGACCTTTTTGGGTTGAAGACTTTTCATGGCTGCGCAATCTACCCTTTGATTGCAATCCGCTTATGAAATCTCTCGTGTCAGATACTTGCTTAAGGTAGTTATTAAGTTGTTCAGGTGAAGCATTATCCAACTTTCTAATCGAAGCAACTGCTTTTTCTAGCTCCGCTCTAAACATGGAGTCACAATCAGGATAAATTTTGGCACAGATTCTTTCAATGTCAAAAATCATAATTTTAACTTGTCTTCGCTGCAGCAATGAAATATCTTCCTGAAGTTGCTTTACACCTTTTTCTTGAGATTTTGAACTAATTGCTTCAAGCACATTTTTGGCCGATTCTAGTGCCTTAAGCATGACTGATAATTCTTTTAAATCATCAACAATATGCTTACCTTTCTTTTTCTCATCCATGGTTATTTCAGGTATAGCATTAAATTTTTTGCCAATGAGTTTTCTTAAATTATCGATGTGAATGTTTGTGTTACGTTTAATTGGTAATTGGTATGCCTGTTTATACGCAGCTATTGCCTGATCAATCTCGAGGCTATCTTTACCAGCCGCCTTCATGCTGCTTTTCATATTTTGTGAAGTTTTTTTAATTCTCGCCAACTCTCTTGCGTTATCTTCGACAAGTTCAACGTGAAGTGCAAGATGAATATCAAGCACCTGTTCAGGTTTTTGTCCATGCGCATCTAATTGTGCTCGGCGCTGCTTTAGAGCATCACTTTTAATTTGAAGCTCTAGACGTAAAACATTTAAAATGCCAGCATGGAACACAATATTTTCAGGGAAGGTCTGATTTCTATAATCCTCTAATTTATTTTCTTTCATAGTGATAGCGCGACTCAAGGATGTCAGCTGGTTAATCGCGTTATCAACATCGTTACTCTTTGTTAATTCTAAAGGATGGATCTCTCTAAGAACATCCATATTTTGATTGCTAAATTGTACCATGTGTTCGGCTAGCTTTTTGTTAAAATTCTCTTTGCCTTGCTCGATTGCTCCCGCCAGGGTCTCTTTGGCATTTAAATAAGGCCCTGTTGCGCTCTCTCCTGTATGATCACGATTTAGTTTTTCAATATCATCGTACTGGAGCTGCGCTTCTAATCCAGAAAGAATAACTCTTGTCATCTCTAATTTGCTGCGAGCTTCTTTTCTAGCCTTAGGCCAGATAAAGATCTGACGCGAGAGTTTAGTGTATTTTTCCATCTCTGCCTTAGCGTGGTTAAGCTCCGCGACAGTTTTACCTTCGTTGAGTCCTCTGTTCATATTTTTGGTTGCCATTAAAAGAGCTTTAACTTTACCTGGATTGACAACAGACTCGTTGTTGGTTGGTGCTTTTGATTCATTCTTTATAATATCATCAAGTACGGTTTCATATTTTGGAGGGAGCTGCACAACCTTAATAAGATAAGAATTAATCTCTAGATTTTTACCAAGAGCTTCTTGAAGTGCTTTTATTTCTTTGTCATGACTATTTTTTCCAACATACTCACTCGTGGATGGGTAAAGCAATATAGCATCAAGATCAGATTTCTTTAAATTTGTAAGAGCAACAGTTACATTATTTGACGGAAAAGGCTGCTCTTTAAATGCCGCCAAGAGAAACTCGTGAGCCTCAATGGATTTTTTGATAGCGTCGACCATCGGCCGCATCGTTTCAATAGGATTTTTATCAAAAACTTCGACAAAATGACGAAGATCAACCAAATGATTTTCTTCTGTATCAATGAGTTCTTTTATCTTTTTTTGTCCTTCAGAAAGAGAAGGCTGCGATGATCTCAAAGAGTCAGTCGATTGGCCCAAAGACGTATCGTCAGAATCATAATCTATATATTGATCTTTACGTTCTTTGTCGATTTTATCTAGATCTGTAAAATAACTACCGATGACTTGAGTATATGCATTAACGTCTTTGGCTTTGACTGTCATTAAAGAAAGCATGCCTTGACTTAAGGCGCCATAGTTATAGCTCCCATCTGCGTTGGCTATTCTTAGAGCTGCCACAGTGAAAGCTTGGCTGGAGCCAATTTTTTCGCTAAAATTTTCTATTGTTAACTCATCAATTTCATTAACGCGAGTTTTTAAAAATTTATCCTTTCCAATAGCTACTTTCAGTTCATCTTTATGCTCTAAAAATAGTTTTTGGATCATGCCTTGTAAAATGGCATGTATGTGAGATTTCTTTAATCCCTTGGTAACATTGTCTATTTCTCTTTGTGCTTTATCTTGATCGGTGCCAGCTTCATCTTTAATCATCCCAACAAGCTGACTGTAAGACTCAAATTGAGCGGCAGGATCCTTTAAATTTTTGATAGCTTTGATTAGCTCTTTCTTTGTCCTGGGTTCTGGTGCTTGAACGGTCATAATGGCTAACCCTTTAATAACTCAACTAACTAACATTATACTTCAAGTAAAACCTTGGATATAGTGAATAAATAACCATTTAAGCTTGATTTGTTTACTCGGGTGCCAATGGTGTAGCCTCACTCATATGAATTTTAATGTTATTAACAGCCCTTCCCTCGGCCATTTCTTGATTTTTGAGTAGATGACAATTAATAAGTAGATTTAATATAAGGGCTCTTTGCGAAGGATCCTGCTTCATCTCATTTAACCACTACAGGCCTGTTGATTGATGGGCAAGATAAGTTTAGCTATAATCTTCACTCTTAAAAATAACAGTAAATTAATGATATGAGTCAAGAAACAGAAGAAATGCCGAGCGATTCAACTTTAGATATTTGCGCTAAGGCTTGGGATTTAACTCATATCACTTTTATTCGCAAGATGGAAAATATTGTCTTTTCCTGTCTACGCCAAGGTGACATTGTTTTTTTACGACTAACAACACCATTACGGCGCTCAAAACACCAAATTGAAGCAGAGCTCCACTATCTATCTCATCTGGCAAAAGCAGGATTGCGGGTACCTAAGGTGATTCAAAATCATCAAAAACAATCCCAATTAACTATCAAAGACAATAATCAACAATATGAGGCTGTCGTTTTTTCTCAAGTCACAGGAGAACATCCTTCCGAAAAACTTGTCGTGACGAGAGATTATTTAAAAACACTAGGATCTTTGATTGCTACGATGCATAGAACTAGTCAAACATATGAGCCGTTATCCCACAGGGAGCACTGGTTTGAAGAGCGAGGGCTACGCCACGCACTTGAAGCTGCAAAAACCACCTCGCACGTTCAAATGCGTGAAAAATTGGAAAATTTGATTACGTGGATCAACAGTTTGAAAAAAACACCACATCTCTACGGCTTGGTCCATATCGATCTTGGTGCTTCTAATATGTTTGTTGAGCCTAATTCCTCCATTGGCATCATCGACTTTGATGATTCTTGTTACCATTTTTTTGCTTTTGATTTGGCCATTGTTATTTACTCCATGGCAAATCGTTTTACACATCCAAGTTATAACCCTATAGAGCAAACCTGGACAAATCATCTCATCGAAGGTTATAAGCAAACACGAGCCATCTCAGATGAGGAAATCAAACAAATCCCTCAATGGATTGATTTTGCCTGTCTAAGACTTTATTTTTGGATAGAGCATCATGAAACCCTCAAAACTTTTCATGACAATGAGATAAAGCGCGTACTAAAAATGAAACAGTGGGCACTTGAAAGAATAATCAATGAGCACTCATAACTCTTCTTTCAGAATATTGATTATGGGTGCAGCTGGAGCTGGAAGCACAACTTTAGGTAAAACATTGGCTAAAACGCATCAATGGTCTCATTTTGAGTCTGATGAATACTATTGGATGCCAACCAATCCTCCTTTTACTAATAAAAGGCCACCAGCGTTAAGAGTACAGCAGCTTTACACAGACTTAAATAAACAAGAAAACTGGATTATCTCTGGTGTTCTATGTGGTTGGGGAAATTTTATTATCCCGCACTTAACGCACGTTATATTTCTCTATGCTGATTGGCCCACTAGGCTTAGAAGGATCAAGCAAAGAGAGCAATTATTGTTCGGCGATCGCATTCTAAAAGATGGTGACATGTTTAAACATCATCTTGCTTTTATGCAATGGGCTAGCCTATATGATTCTAGTAGTCCGGTTAGCAGAACTAAAAAGAAACATCTAGATTGGCTTGCTGCACTTCCACATCGAGTCCAAGTGACTACATTAAATGCTGGCGTTGAACCTGACGTTTTGTTAAGCCTTGCCAATAAACATATCAAGGATCCAAGAAGAACTAAGTCATAGTTCTCAACTCATGAAATTCAGCCCTACCAAATATTGGTATATACCCATATTAACCACAGTGGCTTATCTGATGATTACCTGTGATATTAAATGGTAAATCTTCAGAAATACCAAACATTGTAAGTGAACGTAATGAATGACTCTTAGGATCTGCTAGAAAGTTTCAAATCTAAAAATTTTTTTGCTGCATATACAAATATTATAAATAATTGAAGCATTTCACATTCTCTGCAATCAGTGGTAATTAAAGTTATAGTATTAGACTATTGACCTATCTTAATGTTGGGTAATTTACTAATATTAGAGAAGGATTTCCAAATGAGACCTCTACACAGGGTCTTGTTTCAAGGAGACATAAGTTGGGGATTAAGACAAAACAAGCTTTAGCGCTTAGCTGCCTTGCAATAGGGGCAGGATTAGGTATAGCTTGCTTTTACCCAGCTGTATGGATATCCAGTCAAGAAATCTGGCCTCTTGAAAGACTTTTAGCGTTAGCCTGCAGTTCTTCTTTCATCTCTTGTGGCCTTGTGTTGCTATGCCTTAGAAAGTCGGACTCTTCTAATGCGCTTAAGCAATGTCGTGAAAATTTAGATGAAGCGCAAGAAAAATTATTACTTCAAGAGAAACTAGTTCAAGTTGGATTATTAACAGCAGGTATTGCCCACGAAATTAAAAATCCTCTCAATTTTGTTTCCAACTTTTCAAAGATGTCTATTGAATTAATGGAAGAGTTAGAAGAAATCTTAAAGCCACACTTAGATAAACTGAATGAAGATGACAGAGAAGATGTCAAAGGGTTGCTAAACGACTTAAAAACAAATACTGAAAAAGTTGAAGAGCATGGCAAACGCGCAGAGAGTATTGTTCTCAATATGCTTATACAATCTCGCTCAGAAGAAAGCTTGGCCAAAGAGCCTACTGATATTAATCCTTTAGCTCTAGAATTCTTAAACTTAGCTTACCATGGCTTACGCGCTCAAGATTCAAATTTTAATATCAAGATTGAAAAGGAATTAGACATCTCAAGTGGTGTAGCCAATTGCATTACACAACCTCTTGGTAGAGTCATTCTCAATATCCTAAATAATGGTATGTATGCAGCTTTTAAACGTTCCCTCGCCGAAGAAGATTTCCAGCCTATCATCAAACTGTCAACGATGGGTGATAACGATACAGTCACGATTAAAATTAGAGATAATGGGGCTGGTATTTCCAAACAAAATCTTGAGAATATTTTTGTTCCTTTTTATACCACCAAACCAAAAGGACAAGGAACAGGTTTAGGACTATCGATATGTCATGATATTATAGTCAAAGATCATAATGGTACGATAGACGTTGAATCAGTCATAGGTGAGTTTACTGAGTTTACCATCACCTTGCCTAGAAATTAAGAAGTGAGTTATCCATGAGTGCACAAAAAATATTATTTGTAGATGATGAGCCCGATGTCGAAGTGCTTATGAAGCAAAAGTTTCGAAAAGATCTTCGTCAAGGAAAATTTGAGTTTTTTTTCGCTCAAAACGGAATCCTAGCGCTAGAGGTTTTAAAAGAGAACCCTGATGTTCGAATGGTTATCTCAGATATCAATATGCCCGAGATGGATGGTCTAACTCTCCTTAAAAACATCGATGAAAAGCATCCTGACGTTATGGCCATCATTGTATCAGCCTATGGCGACATGAATAATATTCGTGCAGCTATGAATCTGGGCGCTTTTGACTTCGTGACTAAGCCTATTAACTTTGACGATTTAAATATCACAATAGAAAAAACTCTCAGCCATGTAGAGAGTTTACTTAAATCAGAAAAGGACAGACTTCAGCTTGAAGGCATTCTTCATGAGCTTAATGTTGCATCTGAAATTCAGCAATCAATCTTACCAAAAATTTTTATAGATGATGATCAGATTAATTTATATGCCAAAATGATTGCCGCTAAAGAAGTTGGCGGAGATTTTTATGACTTTTTTTGGGTGACAGCAAACAAACTAGGGTTTGTTATGGCTGATGTTTCTGGCAAAGGGGTACCTGCTGCTTTATTCATGACAGTCGCTAGAACTTTACTTAGAGCGCATGCATTCAATAAAGAATCTGCCGGTGAAACAATGAATGCAGTGAACAATGCTTTAGAAAAAGACAATACAAATATGATGTTTGTGACAACTTTTTACGGTATTTTAGATATCAAAACCGGTGTCATACAATACGCTAATGGTGGACATAACCCTCCCTATATCATTAGAGACTCTGGTGAAGTTGAACCAATTGTCCCTATTGGAGAGCCTGCATTGGGTGTTGTTGAATCTGATAGCTACACCGATAAGGAAGTAACCTTACAACCTGGCGACATGCTGTTCTTATACACAGATGGTGTGCCAGAAGCTGCTAATGCACAAGAAGATTATTATTCTGATGAGCGATTAGCTACGACACTTGGCAAGTACAAAGACTTGGCACCAGCCGAATTAATCAATACAATTGAGAAGGATGTGGTAACCTTTGCAGCAGGTTTTCCACAAAGCGATGACATTACTATGTTAGCCTATAGATTCTTGAGCAAAAAAGATTAATCGGATGCCCTATGAACCCAAATCGTTTGGATCTCACTTTTCGTAATAGTGCGGAAGAAGCACCTCGCATGGCACGAAAAGTGGAGCTATTTCTACAAGAAAAAGATGTAGCCGAGCCTCTTATTAACAAAGTATTACTTTGTGTGGATGAGCTTATTACTAATATTATTGCACATGCGTACACGGATGATGATGAGCACGCAGTCTTAATTCAATGTACATTAGCACCAACCTTCCTAACTCTTGAGCTAAGGGATGATGGTGTCGCTTTTGACCCAACAACTCAAACTAGAGCAATAACTGATGGCAGCATCGAAGAGCGCTCAGTTGGGGGCCTTGGTATCCATCTTGTTAAAAGTTTAATGGATAGCGTCGAATATGAGCGTGAAGGTGACTTTAACGTAATCAGAGCTACCAAATTTTTTGAATAATTAATAAACAGGATAGTTATGGAAATCAACATAGAAAGCATAGACGGTAAGACAGTTGTCAATCTAGCTGGTCAAATCGACAGCACCGCATCTAAAGAATTTGAAGAGGAATTAGTTGGTCTGATAGACAAAGGCACTCACACAATGATTGTCAATTTTCTTAATGTAAAATTTATAAGCAGTGCAGGGTTACGAGTTCTCTTACTTGCTGGAAAAAAAGTAAAGCCCTATGGTGGCAAAGTTATTCTAAGCAACCTTGCTAAAGATGTTAGAGAAGTTTTTGATATTAGCGGATTCTCATCAATTTTCTCGATCTATGACACTGTTGAGGATGCTATCCAAAAAGAAGGCTAATTAACTGATATTTCGCATCGAATTTATGAATATTAATCCTAGATTCGATGCTTTCTGTCTTTATGTTGGACTATTCCAGTCTATACTTTCCATTTGACTGAATTCTAAAACACTGCCATCAGATAACGTCACTGATCCATTTGCTGAATCATCAAATAAATTTGTGTCTGAATCAAACCCCTGATTGACATTCAAAAGAGCATCTCCTGCCTCTGTGTGTAGCACCCAGTTATGAGCATCAACCTGACTAATTGAATCAACATTCATATCTAAATGGACCGTATCGACCCAACTTCCATGACCGCCGACGACGGTATCGTGTCCATCACCATGCCCAAAAATAAAGATATCGGCGCCGTCATACCCATAAGCAACATCGTTTCCTGAGCCACCATCTATAACATCATGGCCAGCGCCACCATATATCCGATCGTCACCCTCGCCACCAGATAAAGTATTAGCCCCTTCGCCTGTCGCACGAAGATAATCATCGCCTTCACCACCTGACAAGATATTATTACCATCTCCTATAACACGTAGAGAATCATTGCCATCTCCACCTGAGACAATATTATCACCATGGCCTTTAATTATGACCGTATCATCGCCGGCACCTCCAGTGATACTATTATCACCATCACCGGTCACACGCACCGTATCTTGACCTTCATGACCTGAGATAGTGTTATCACCATCGCCTATTGCGGTGACTGTATCGTCACCCTCGCCACCAGATAAAGTATTAGCCCCTTCGCCTGTCGCACGAAGATAATCATCGCCTTCACCACCTGACAAGATATTATTACCATCTCCTATAACAC